>NZ_JBHJTK010000010.1:48435-226991 GCF_042267665.1 Streptomyces sp. NPDC056224 | reverse complement strand
GTGGGTGTTTGAATGGCGGGGGTCCCGTGGGGTGCAGGGGACCCCGGCCTTTTCCGTCCTTCCGGGACTACGTGAACGTGCCCTCCGGGGCTACTTGAACCTGCCGCTCACCGCGGTGAAGATGCCCTGCGCCTCCGGACCCAGCCGGGGACCGGCCAGCCAGCCCGCCTTGGCCGGGCCTATCGAGGTGTTCGACACCAGTGCCGGCTTGCCGTCCGCGCCCGCCGCGATCCAGCCGCCACCGGAGGCACCGCCGGTCATGGTGCAGCCGATGCGGTACATCACCGGGTCGTTCGACGTCAGCGACAGCCGGCCCGGCCTGTCCGCGCACTGGTACGCCTTCTGGCCGTCGAACGGCGCCGCCGCCGGGTAGCCGGTGGCCGTGATGCTCGCGACCTTCGGCACCGCCGGGGCGTTGAACTCCACGGGCAGCGCCGAACCGACCGTCTCCTCCAGGGACTTGCCGCTGCCCTTCTCCGGGGTCACGTGCAGTACCGCGAAGTCGTACGGGGCACCCGCGCCGCCGGTCGGACCGCCGGTCGCGATCCACTGGTCGGAGGTCTGCGCCCAGTCGCTCCACCAGACGCCGTACGGCGCCACCTGCTCGCGGGGCGCGCCCTTGAGCTGCGCCGCCGGCTTGCCCGCGTTGTTGTAGGACGGGACGAAGGCGATGTTGCGGTACCAGCCGCCGGACTTGCCCGCGTGCACGCAGTGGCCCGCCGTCCAGACCAGGTTGGACTTGCCGGGGCGGGCCGGGTCCTTGACCACGGTCGCCGAGCAGACCATCGAGCCCTCGGGGCCGTCGAAGAAGACCTTTCCGGCCTGCGGAACGCTCTGGTGGTAGGGCGTGTTCGCCGCCCTGGCCGTCACCGGCGCCGGGGTCGCGTCGGTCACACCCTGGTCCTTGCCCGCGTCCGGGTCGACGGCGGGCTGCTGCGGCTGCTCGGCGTCACGCATGCGGTCCGGGTCCCACAGACCCTCGATGATCGGGTTGACGTAGTCGCCCGCCTCGCGGAGCCAGTCCTCCTGCTTCCAGTTCTTCCACGCACCCCCCTTCCACTTCTCCAGGTCGATGCCGTGCTCCTTGAGCTTGTCCTTGAGGCCGTCTGGGATCTTGATCCCGTCGTTGCCCGGGAGGCTCGCCGCCACGGTCGGCTTGGCGTCGCCGCCGGCCTCCCCGTCGCCGGGGCCGCAGGCAGCGGCGGTCAACGCGAGTGCGGCCGCGCACAGGATCGCGGTGACCGGTCGGTTCGGTCGCATGTCGTTCGTCCCCCTGGTGGTTTCGAGGCGTGGAGTGCAGCCCCCCACTATGCCGCCGTGGTGGGGGACGGCACAGCCCGGGGCCGCGGTTCCCCGGGTCTGCCGCCTGCCGGGCAACGATCTTGGGTCCACCCGTGATCCGGCGCCCTCACCGTCGTTGGTACGTACGGGGGATGGGTGGGCGGCGTTCGTGTTCGAGGCGCAATCCGGAAGAGCAATCCGTGCGGGAGGACGACACTCGTGGCTTTGACCGAGCCGGCCGCGGCCGAGGCCGCCTCACAGAACGCCCCGCAGAACGCCCCGCAGAACATCCCGCAGAACATCCCGCAGAACATCGCGGAGTTCATGCCGGAGACCCCGCCGCCGAGCTCGCAGCAGGGCCTGCCGCAGAGCTTGCAGCAGAGCACTTGGGAGACGGTGCAGCAGGTGCGGTCGCAGGGGAGCCGGGTGACGGCACCCGGCGCGACCGGGGGAGTCGGCGGACCCGGCGGCCGCTCCCTCTCCCCGGACGGCATCCTGCGCAGGCAGGCGCAGCGGGAGTCCGCCGCCCGGACGTACGCCCGCTCGCTGCCCATCGTCCCGGTGCGGGCCCGCGGGCTGACGATCGAGGGCGCCGACGGGCGCCGCTACCTCGACTGCCTCTCCGGGGCCGGGACCCTCGCCCTCGGGCACAACCACCCGGTCGTCCTCGAAGCCGTCCGCCGGGTCCTCGACTCCGGGGCGCCGCTGCACGTCCTTGACCTCGCGACCCCGGTCAAGGACGCCTTCACCACCGAGCTGTTCGCCAATCTGCCGCCGCAACTGGCCGCCGACGCCCGCATCCAGTTCTGCGGACCGGCCGGAACGGACGCCGTGGAGGCCGCCCTCAAGCTGGTCCGCACCGCGACCGGGCGCTCTGGACTGCTCGCCTTCACCGGGGCCTACCACGGGATGACCTCCGGAGCCCTCGCCGCCTCGGGGGGCGCCCCGGACGTACGGGTGACCCGGCTCCCGTACCCGCAGGACCTCCGCTGCCCGTTCGGAATCGGCGGCCCCGAAGGCGCCGAACTCGGCGCCCGCTGGACGGAGAACCTCCTCGACGACCCCAAGGGCGGAGTGCCCACCGCCGCCGGCCTGATCGTCGAACCCGTACAGGGCGAGGGCGGGGTCCTCCCCGCCCCTGATGCCTGGCTGCGCCGGATGCGGGAGATCACCGAGGCGCGGGGGATCCCGCTCATCGCCGACGAGGTGCAGACGGGTGTCGGCCGCACAGGTGCCTTCTGGGGGGTCGACCACGCCGGGGTGGTGCCCGATGTGATGGTCCTGTCCAAGGCGATCGGCGGCAGCCTGCCGCTCGCGGTGATCGTGTACCGGTCGGCCCTGGACGTCTGGACCCCCGGCGCCCACGCGGGCACCTTCCGCGGCAACCAGCTCGCCATGGCCGCCGGTACCGCCACGCTCGCCTTCGTCCGCGAGAACCGGCTCGCCGAGCGTGCCGCCGACCTGGGCGAGCGCATGCTGACCGCCCTGCACGGCCTGGCCACCGCCCAGCCGTGCATCGGGGACGTCCGCGGGCGCGGCCTGATGATCGGCGTCGAACTGGTCGACCCCGACACCGGGTCGGCCGCGCCCGCCCTGGCCGCGGCGGTCCGCAAGGAGTGCCTGGACCGCGGCCTGATCGTCGAACTCGGCGGCCGGCACAACGCCGTCGTCCGGCTGCTGCCCCCACTGACCCTGACCGACGAGCAGGCCGCGGCGGTCCTCGACCGCCTCGCCGACGCCATCCCGGCCGCCGCCCGACGACCCCACTGACCGGACCCCGAGGACCCGCGATGCCCGATCCGCACCAGTCCACCCCGCCGCCCCACCGCGGGCCCCTCCCTCCCTCCCCGACCCCCGCGGCTGCCGGACCCGCGGCCCCCGCCCCCGCGTACCAGCAGGCGCCCGACCGCGCCCCCGACCCCGGCGCACCGCCGCCCCCCGGGTCGCCCACGGAGCCCGGGGGAGGCGCCCCGGAGGCCCCGGGCCCCACAGGCGCCCAGCCGCAGCGCCCGGCCCCAGCGGCCTCTGCCGACCCCAACCCCGGGCTGCTGCCCCCCGCGACCCCACTCCCGCCACCGTCGGCTGCCCCCGCCGGCCCCCCTCGGACCACCGAGCCCGAGCAGGCACCCGTACCGCCGCCCGGATCCGCCAGACGCTACGACGCCTCCGCCGACCGCTCCCGCGCCGACGGCTCCCCGGCCGCCGAACCCCGCCCCGCAGTCCCGGCCCCCACCGCCGGAGCACCGCACCAGCAGCCCCCCGCGGCCGGGATCGAGGCGGCCGCCACCGTCCCGCGCCAGAAGGACGGCACACCCAGACCCCGGCCCGGCTGGGCACTTCCCCCCGGTGCGGCGCCGACAGCGTCGCCCGACCTCCTGGACCACCCCGACCCGGCCGTCGCCGCCGAGGGAGCGGCGGTGGAGAACCTCCTCCGCTGCTGGGTCCGCGAAGCGGGACTGCACCGACCCGACGGCCTTGCCGCTACCCCGCTGCGCATCCCCCTCCCCGCATCCGGCACGGCTCTGGTCGTCCCCGTCCGGTACTGGTCCCCCACCGGATGGCACCGCTTCGGCCCCGCCCGGCTGGCGGCCGCCCCCGCCGGCGCCCCAGCCCTGGACGCCGTCACCCTGGCCGCGCTGATCGCCCGCGAGGGCACAGGCACACATGCAGCCACGGCCACGGCCACGGCCGCGGGCTCCTGCGGTCGCGGCAACGCCGACCTCGTCGGCCGGGTCGCCGACTCGGTCCGCCGCACAGCGGAGTTCATCGCCGACCGGCGCGAACGCCCCGCCGCCCCTTCCCGCATCGGCGTGGACCGCTTCCTGACCGCCGAACAGTCCCTCCTCCTCGGTCACCCCCTCCAGCCGGACCCGAAGAGCCGCGAAGGACTCTCCGAGACCGAAGCGCGCCTCTACTCACCCGAGCTCCACGGCTCCTTCCCCCTGCACTGGTTCGCCGTCGCACCTTCCGTGCTCGCCACCGAATCCGCCTGGACCGAGCAAGGCCGCCCCGTCTCCGCCACCGCGCTGCTCGGTCGGCTCGCCCCCGGACTCCCCCTCCCCGACGGCGCGGCCCCACTTCCCCTTCACCCCTGGCAGGCCCGCGACCTGCTCCAGCGCCCCGCCGTCGCCGCCCTCCGCGACGCGGGACTCCTCCACGACCTGGGCCCGTACGGCGCCCACTGGTACCCCACCTCCTCCGTCCGCACCGTCCTGCGCCCGGGCGCGCCCGCGATGCTCAAGCTCTCCCTGGGCCTGCGCATCACCAACTCCCGCCGCGAGAACCTCCGCAAAGAGCTCCACCGCGGTGTCGAGGTGCACCGGCTGCTCCGCACCGGCCTCGCCGAGCAGTGGCAGGCGGCCCACCCCGGCTTCGACATCGTCCGCGACCCCGCCTGGGTCGCCGTCGACTCCTCGGACGGCACCCCCGTCCCCGGACTCGACGTCCTGCTGCGCCACAACCCCTTCCGCTCCGGCGACGACGCCGTCTGCGTCGCCGCGCTCACCTCGCCCCGCCCGTGGCCCGGCCGGACCACCATGAGCTCCCGGCTCGGCGAGATCGTCTCCGCCCTCGCCGCCGCCACCGGACGCACCACCCCCGCGGTCGCCGCCGAGTGGTTCCTGCGCTACCTCGACCACGTGGTCCTGCCGGTCCTCGCCTTCGACGCGCTCGCCGGCATCGCACTGGAAGCGCACCAGCAGAACACCCTGGTCCTCCTCGACCCGGCCGGCTGGCCGGTCGGCGGCCGCTACCGCGACAACCAGGGCTACTACTTCCGCGAGTCACACCGCGCGGAACTGGAGCACCGGCTCCCCGGTATCGGCAGCCTCAGCGACACCTTCGTCTCCGACGCCGTCACCGACGAACGCTTCGCCTACTACCTCGGCATCAACAACGTGCTGGGCCTCATCGGCGCCTTCGGATCCCAGCGGCTTGCCGACGAGCGCGTGCTCCTCGCCGCATTCCGCCGATTCCTCGGCAAGGCCTCGGGCCTCGGCCCGCTCCCCGCGAGGCTGCTCGACTCACCGACCCTGCGCTGCAAGGCGAACCTGCTCACCCGCCTGGGCGGCCTCGACGAACTCGTCGGACCCGTCGACACCCAGTCCGTCTATGTCACGATCACCAACCCCCTCCACGACTGACGCGTCGCCGCCGACGCGGGGAAGAACCGCATGCCCACCACAGAAGCCCCCGCCGATCCCGTAGGCCCGGCCACCCACGCCACGGGCTCGGTCCGGGCCCTCGGCCACCCCGGCGAACGGCGGCTCACCGCCGAGCTGTTGCCCCTGCTCGCCGAAGCCGACCTCCTCGACTCCCCGGCTGCCTGGGGCAGTACCGACACCGCCGCCGGCGCCTTCCGCCTCGATCCCGTACGACCCGGACGCGACCTGGAACTCCTCACCGGCTGGATGAACGACCCCGAGGTGGCCGCCTACTGGGAGCTCTCCGGCCCCGCCGCCGTCACCGCCGCCCACCTGCGGGCCCAGCTCGACGGGGACGGCCGCACCATCCCCTGCCTCGGCCTCCTCGACGGCACGCCGATGAGCTACTGGGAGATCTACCGGGCCGACCTCGACCCGCTCTCCCGCCACTACCCGGCGCGCCCCCACGACACGGGTATCCACCTGCTCATCGGGGACGGGACAAACCGCGGCCGGGGCCTGGGCACCACTCTGCTTCGCGCCGTCGCCGGCCTGGTGCTCGACAACCGCCCTCGCTGCACACGCGTGATCGCGGAGCCGGACATCCGCAACACCCCCTCCGTATCGGCCTTCCTGAGCTCCGGATTCCGTTGTTCCACGGAAATCGACCTTCCCGAGAAGCGTGCCGCCCTGATGATCCGGGAGCGGGCTCTTCGCAATCTCCTCTGACTGCCGCCCCACACGCCCTGACCGTCGTCGCGCTTCACACCTCTCCCCTTGATAACTCTGCGTGACGAAGCACAGTTCCCGATCTCCGAGGAGTCCCGTGCCGAATTTCCCCGCAGCCCAAGACTCCGCCGGACCGTCCGTGCCCCCCTCGCCCCAGCACCCCTGCACACCTCCCGAACTCACCCGCGCGACCTGGGACGGCGCCGCCCGGCGACTGCTGGCCAAGATGCTCGCCGAGTTCGCCTACGAGGAGATCATCAGCCCCGTCCCCGTCCCCGAGCCCGCTCTGGCCGCCGCTGCCGGCGAGGCGTGGACGCTGACCCTGGACGACGGCAGCAGCCTCGGCTTCCGGGCCCGCCGCCGCGCCTACGGCAGCTGGCACGTCGCCCCCGACACGATCACCCTCACCCCGAATCCGTCCTCACCGCAGCCGCCGGCCCCCTTCGGGGACCCCTACGCCTTCCTCATCCGCTCCCGCACCCTCCTCGGCGTCGACGGGGTCACCCTCGGTCACCTCGTCCGCGAGCTCAGCGCCACCCTGTGCGCCGACGCCCGGATCGACCACACCGCGCTCACCGCCGACGTCCTCGCCGACCTCGACTACGCTGCGCTCGAAGGCCACCAGACCGGCCACCCCTGGCTCGTCCTCAACAAGGGCCGCATCGGTCTGTCCGCCTCCGACACCGCCGCCTGGGCCCCCGAGGCCCGCGTCCGCCAAAGGCTGCCCTGGCTCGCCGCCCACACCTCACTCGCGACCTACCGCGGCACCGCCGGCCTGGAGGATCCCGCCCGCCTCTACTCCGCCGAGCTCGACCCCGTCACCCGCGCCGCCTTCGACCAGGCCCTGCGCGACCGCGGCCTGGACCCGTTCCGCTACCTCTACCTGCCGGTCCACCCCTGGCAGTGGGACGAGGTCGTCCTCCCCCTCTTCGCCCCGGCCCTCGCCTCAGGCGCCCTCGTCCCGCTCCCCGCGGACCCCGACGTGCGCCTGCCGCAGCAGTCCATCCGTACCTTCCTCAACCTCACGCACCCCGACCGGCACAGCGTCAAGCTCCCGCTCTCCGTCTTCAACACCATGGTCTGGCGAGGCCTGCCGAGTGACCTCGCCCTCGCCGCCCCCGGCGTGACCGCGTGGATCCACTCCCTGCGCGACGCCGACCCCTTCCTCCGCGACGAATGCCGGGTCGTCCTGCTCGGCGAGGTCGCCTCCGTCACCGTCCGCCACGCCGTCTACGACGAGCTCCCCGAGGTCCCGTACCAGTACAAGGAGCTCCTCGGCGCGATCTGGCGCGAGCCCCTGACCGGCCGTCTCGCACCCGGCGAGCGAGCCCGTACGCTTGCCTCGCTCCTGCACACCGACCCGCGCGGCCGTTCCTTCACCGCCGAACTCGTCGCCCGGTCCGGGCTGACCCCCGGGGCATGGCTGCAGCGCCTGTTCGCCGCCGTGCTCCCCCCGCTCCTGCACTTCCTCTACCGCTACGGCACCGTCTTCTCCCCGCACGGCGAGAACGCGATCGTGATCTTCGACGAACAGGACGTCCCGGTCCGCCTCGCGGTCAAGGACTTCGTGGACGACGTCAACATCAGTGCCGAACCCCTGCCCGAGCTTGACTCCCTGCCCCGAGAGGTCCGGGCGGTCCTGCTCACCGAGCCCGCCGACTTCCTGCCGCAGTTCATCCACTCCGGGCTCTTCATCGGCGTCTTCCGCTACCTCTCGGCCCTGTGCGAGGACCGCCTCGGGGTCCCGGAGAGCGAGTTCTGGTCCCTCGTACGGGCGGAGATCCTCCGCTACCAGGCCCGCTTCCCGGAGCTCAAGGACCGATTCGAGCTCTTCGACCTGCTCGGCGAGCGCATCGGACGGCTCTGCCTGAACCGGAACCGGCTCTACGAGGACGGCTACCGCGACCGCCCCACACGTCCGCACGCCGTCCAGCACGGCACCGTACCCAACCCCCTGTACCGGCCGTGATTCCTCGCCGGTGCCGTCACTGTCGGTGGAGCCCCGTAGGGTTGGCAGTGCTATGACGAAGCCCTCCCTCCCCGACCTGCTGCACGCCGCCGTCTCCGCCGTCGGCGGCACGGAGCGCCCCGGCCAGGTGGCCATGGCCGAAGCCGTCGCCGAAGCGATCGACGACAACTCCCACCGGCTCATCCAGGCCGGCACCGGCACCGGCAAGTCCCTCGGCTACCTGGTGCCGGCGCTCGCGCACGGGGAGCGTGTGGTCGTGGCCACCGCGACCCTCGCCCTCCAGCGGCAACTCGTCGAGCGCGACCTGCCGCGCACCGTGGAGGCACTGCACCCGCAGCTGCGCCGCCGCCCGCAGTTCGCCATGCTCAAGGGCCGTTCCAACTATCTGTGCCTGCACCGCCTGCACGAGGGTGCGCCGCAGGACGAGGAGGAGGGCCTCTTCGACCAGTTCGAAGCGGCCACCCCGACCAGCAAGCTCGGCAAGGACCTGCTGCGCCTGCGCGACTGGGCGGACGAGACGGAGACCGGCGACCGCGACGACCTCACCCCGGGCGTATCGGACAAGGCCTGGTCGCAGATCTCGGTGTCCTCTCGCGAGTGCCTGGGCGCGACGAAGTGCGCCTACGGCGCCGAGTGCTTCGCCGAGGCCGCGCGCGAGCGGGCCAAGCTAGCGGACGTGGTCGTCACCAATCACGCGCTGCTGGCCATCGACGCGATCGAGGGTGCCCCGGTGCTGCCGCAGCACGAGGTACTGATCGTGGACGAGGCCCACGAGCTGGTCTCCCGGGTGACCGGGGTCGCCACCGGCGAGCTCACCCCGGGGCAGGTCAACCGGGCGGTGAAGCGTGCCGCCAAGCTGGTCGACGAGAAGACGGCAGACTCCCTGCAGACCGCCTCGGAGTCCTTCGAGCGGGTCATGGAGCTGGCGCTCCCCGGCCGGCTGGAGGAGATCCCCGAAGACCTCGGCTACGCGCTCATGGCCTTGCGGGACGCCGCGCGCAACGTGATCTCCGCGATCGGCTCGACCCGGGACAAGTCCGTCCACGACGAGGACGCGGTCCGTAAGCAGGCCCTCGCCGCGGTGGAGAGCGTCCACGGGGTGGCGGAGCGGATCACCAACGGTTCCGAGTACGACGTCGTCTGGTACGAGCGCCATGACCGCTTCGGCGCCACCCTCCGGGTCGCCCCGCTGTCGGTGTCGGGCCTGCTGCGCGAAAAGCTCTTCGAGGACCGCTCCGTGGTCCTGACCTCGGCCACCCTCAAGCTCGGCGGTGACTTCAACGGGGTCGCGGCCTCCCTGGGCCTGTCCCCCGAAGGGGTCGAGGGAGACGACGTGCCGCTCTGGAAGGGTCTGGATGTCGGCTCGCCCTTCGACTACCCGAAGCAGGGCATCCTCTACGTCGCCAAGCACCTGGCCACGCCGGGCCGCGAGGGCACCCGGGGCGACATGATGGACGAGCTCGCCGAGCTGATCGAGGCAGCCGGCGGCCGTACCCTCGGGCTCTTCTCCTCCATGCGCGGCGCCAAGGCGGCCGCCGAGGAACTGCGCGGCCGGCTCGACAACCCGATCCTGCTCCAGGGCGAGGAGACGCTCGGCGAGCTGATCAAGGCCTTCGCCGCCGACCCGAAGACCTGCCTGTTCGGGACGCTGTCACTGTGGCAGGGCGTGGACGTGCCCGGGCCCAGCTGCCAGCTGGTGGTCATGGACAGGATTCCCTTCCCGCGCCCCGACGACCCGCTGATGAGCGCCCGGCAGAAGTCGGTGGAGGAGCACGGCGGAAACGGCTTCATGGCCGTCGCGGCGACGCATGCCGCCCTGCTAATGGCCCAGGGCGCGGGCCGTCTCGTGCGGGCCATGGGGGACCGGGGTGTCGTCGCGGTGCTGGATCCCCGGTTGGCCACGGCACGGTACGGGACCTTCCTGCGGGCCACCCTGCCGGATTTCTGGTACACCACGGACCGCAACCAGGCCCGGCGCTCCCTGGCCGCCATCGACGCTTCCGCGAAGGCCGACGGCAAGTAGGCCCCGGGCATGGAGCAACCCCCGGGTCCGGCGCAGTGGATCCCGGGGGCTGGATGGGGGCGGCGGGTCAGACCCGACGCAGTACCGCGACGACCTTGCCGAGGATGGTCGCCTCGTCGCCGGGGATCGGCTGGTAGGCGGAGTTGTGCGGGAGCAGCCACACATGGCCGTCCTCGCGCTTGAACCGCTTGACGGTGGCCTCGCCGTCCAGCATGGCGGCGACGATGTCGCCGTTCTCCGCGACCGGCTGGCGACGGACGGTGACCCAGTCGCCGTCACAGATCGCAGCTTCGATCATCGAGTCGCCGACGACCTTGAGGACGAAGAGCTCGCCGTCGCCGACGAGCTGGCGGGGGAGCGGGAAGACGTCCTCGACCGACTCCTCGGCGAGGATCGGGCCGCCGGCCGCGATCCGGCCGACCAGGGGAACGTAGGAGGCGGCGGGCTTGCCGGTGGTGTCCGAGGGCTGCGAGCTGGGCTGGTCGGAGCCCCGAACCTCGTACGCCCGGGGGCGGTGCGGGTCGCGGCGCAGGAAGCCCTTCCGCTCCAGCGCCATCAGCTGGTGCGCGACCGAGGAGGTGCTGGACAGGCCGACCGCCTGGCCGATCTCCCGCATCGACGGCGGGTAACCCCGCCGCTGCACCGAGTCGCGAATGACCTCGATGACCCTCCGCTGCCGGTCCGTGAGCCCGGAGCTGTCGGCGCGGATGCCTGGAGGTCGACCTGGCAGCGAGCGTGCGGGGCGTACGGGCTCCGCCTCCGGGTTCAGGTTTGCGTCGTTCATGGCATGCACCGGCTCAAGTCGGCTCTGGGAGCGGTTCTGGGCAGTGATGGTGGCACTGTCTGCGGTGGTGGTCACGTCGGCCCCTCTCGAAATGTTCTCCCTAGCTGGACAACGGTAGTTGCTTTCGAAAGGTTGCGCCAAACACACGTTCGAGTGAAAAATCGCAGATCGTCCCGCGTGGGTAGATCGAGGGGTGTATGGACGATCGGTTCGGCGAACGCGGGTTCGGCTCGGCGTCCGCCGCTTACGGTACCCTTCCCGGTCGGGTAACCGCCGTCCGGGCCTGGCTCCAGTGTGGCACCGCGAGGCCCCGTATCCGGCTATCGGACGCCGCGACACGCGGTGTCGGGTAAATCCGCCGCAACCCAAGATCTAGTGGTTGGATGAGCGCGGCTGCCCAGAAGTTGTGGTCCTCGGTCTCTCGAGGGTCCCGGCATCGCATATGCTGGTGGCTGCTTCACGAGCCCCCGGCAGAGCTTGTCTCTGTCGTTCAGGGGCCTCGTGGGGTGATTCTGTCGTGCCAAGAGGGAGGGTGAGGGAACCATGCACTGCCCCTTCTGCAGGCACCCCGACAGCCGCGTCGTCGACAGCCGCACCACGGACGACGGCACGTCGATCCGCAGGCGCCGTCAGTGCCCCGACTGCTCCCGTCGCTTCACGACGGTGGAGACGGCCTCACTGATGGTGATCAAGCGCAGCGGGGTGACCGAACCCTTCAGCCGTACCAAGGTCATCTCCGGCGTGCGCAAGGCGTGCCAGGGGCGGCCGGTCACCGAGGACGCCCTCGCCAAGCTCGGCCAGCGAGTCGAGGAGGCGGTGCGCGCCACCGGGAGTGCCGAGCTGACCACCCATGACGTGGGTCTGGCCATACTCGGCCCGTTGCAGGAACTCGATCTGGTCGCCTACCTGCGCTTCGCGTCCGTGTACAAAGCGTTCGACACCCTTGAAGACTTCGAGACCGCCATCGCGGAGCTCCGCGTGCCGCGGCCTCACCCCGAAGAGCGCGAGCCCGCCGGGACCGGTTCGGTCCCCGTGCCCGCCTCCGCCGCCGACTGACCGGACGGCCCGCACCGCGCTGCAATCGCATCGCGGAGCGGCCGGTGAGCCAGGCGAAGAGACGTAGATACAAGACACAGCACCGTGCCGCGGAATAGCGCTGGCACTTTAGGGCGTTTTGCCCGCATTGGGAGGCGGCATGACAGAGACGGCGAGCAGCTCGGCACGAGGTTCCCGCGCCAAGGGGACCAAGGCCGCCAAGGGCGGCCTGCGTATCGAGCGCATCCACACCACCCCCGGCGTGCACCCTTACGACGAGGTGAGCTGGGAGCGCCGTGACGTCGTCATGACCAACTGGCGCGACGGCTCGGTCAACTTCGAGCAGCGCGGCGTCGAATTCCCCGACTTCTGGTCGGTGAACGCGGTCAACATCGTCACCAGCAAGTACTTCCGCGGCGCGGTCGGCACCCCGCAGCGCGAGACCGGCCTGAAGCAGCTGATCGACCGGATCGTGAAGACCTACACGAAGGCCGGCGAGGACTACGACTACTTCGCGTCGCCCGCCGACGCGGAGATCTTCGAGCATGAGCTGACCTACGCCCTCCTGCACCAGATCTTCAGCTTCAACTCCCCGGTGTGGTTCAACGTCGGCACGCCCCAGCCGCAGCAGGTCTCCGCCTGCTTCATCCTGGCCGTCGACGACTCCATGGAGTCGATCCTCGACTGGTACAAGGAAGAGGGCATGATCTTCAAGGGCGGCTCCGGCGCCGGCCTGAACCTCTCCCGCATCCGCTCCTCCAAGGAGCTCCTCTCCTCCGGCGGCAACGCCTCCGGCCCGGTCTCCTTCATGCGCGGCGCCGACGCGTCCGCGGGAACGATCAAGTCGGGCGGCGCCACCCGCCGCGCGGCCAAGATGGTCGTCCTGGACGTGGACCACCCGGACGTCGAGGCCTTCATCGAGACCAAGGTGAAGGAAGAGGAGAAGATCCGCGCCCTGCGCGACGCGGGCTTCGACATGGACCTGGGCGGCGACGACATCACGTCCGTCCAGTACCAGAACGCCAACAACTCCGTCCGCGTGAACGACGAGTTCATGACGGCCGTCGAGAACGGAACCAAGTTCGGCCTGCGTGCCCGTATGACCGGCGAGGTCATCGAGGAGGTCGACGCCAAGGCGCTCTTCCGCAAGCTCGCCGAGGCCGCGTGGGCCTGCGCCGACCCGGGCATCCAGTACGACGGTGTGATCAACAACTGGCACACCTGCCCCGAGTCCGGCCGCATCACCGCGTCCAACCCGTGCAGCGAGTACATGCACCTGGACAACACGTCCTGCAACCTCGCCTCGCTCAACCTGATGAAGTTCCTGAACGACGACGGCAAGGGCAACCAGTCCTTCGACGCCGAGCGCTTCGCCAAGGTCGTCGAGCTCGTCATCACGGCCATGGACATCTCCATCTGCTTCGCGGACTTCCCGACGCAGAAGATCGGCGAGAACACCCGCGCCTTCCGCCAGCTGGGCATCGGCTACGCCAACCTCGGCGCCCTGCTGATGGCCACGGGCCACGCGTACGACTCCGACGGCGGCCGTACCCTCGCCGCCTCGATCACCTCGCTGATGACCGGTACCGCGTACAAGCGCTCCGCCGAGCTGGCCGCGGTCGTCGGCCCGTACGACGGCTACGCCCGCAACGCCGAGTCGCACAAGCGCGTCATGAAGCAGCACGCCGACGCCAACGCCACCGCGCCGCGCACCGAGGACCTCGACAACACGATCTGGGCCGCGGCGACCGAGGCCTGGCAGGACGTCCTGCGCCTCGGCGAGAAGAACGGCTTCCGCAACTCCCAGGCCTCCGTCCTGGCGCCGACCGGCACCATCGGTCTGGCGATGTCCTGCGACACCACCGGTGTCGAGCCGGACCTGGCCCTGGTCAAGTTCAAGAAGCTCGTCGGCGGCGGCTCGATGCAGATCGTCAACGGCACCGTTCCGCAGGCCCTGCGCCGCCTGGGGTACCAGGAGGAGCAGATCGAGGCGATCGTCGCCCACATCGCCGAGCACGGCGTGGTCGTCGACGCCCCGAGCCTGAAGACCGAGCACTACTCGGTGTTCGACTGCGCCATGGGCGAGCGCTCCATCTCCGCGATGGGCCACGTCCGCATGATGGCCGCGATCCAGCCCTGGATCTCCGGCGCGATCTCCAAGACGGTCAACATGCCGGAGACGGCGACCGTCGAGGAGATCGAGGAGATCTACTTCGAGGCGTGGAAGCTGGGCGTCAAGGCGCTCGCGATCTACCGCGACAACTGCAAGGTCGGCCAGCCCCTCTCCGCGAAGAAGAAGGAAGAGGAGAAGAAGGAGGTCACCGCCAAGACGGAGGAGACCATCCGCGCGGCCGTCGAGAAGGTCATCGAGTACCGCCCCGTCCGCAAGCGCCTCCCCAAGGGCCGCCCGGGGATCACCACTTCCTTCACGGTCGGTGGCGCCGAGGGCTACATGACGGCCAACTCCTACCCGGACGACGGTCTGGGCGAGGTCTTCCTGAAGATGTCCAAGCAGGGTTCGACCCTCGCGGGCATGATGGACGCCTTCTCCATCGCCGTCTCGGTCGGTCTGCAGTACGGCGTCCCGCTGGAGACGTACGTCTCGAAGTTCACGAACATGCGCTTCGAGCCGGCCGGCATGACGGACGACCCGGACGTGCGGATGGCGCAGTCGATCGTCGACTACATCTTCCGCCGCCTGGCGCTGGACTTCCTGCCCTTCGAGACCCGCTCGGCCCTCGGCATCCACACCGCCGAGGAGCGCCAGCGCCACCTGGAGACCGGCTCGTACGAGCCCCTCGAGGACGAGCTGGACACCGAGTCGTTGGCTCAGTCGGCCCCGCTGGCCGCCGTACCGTCGGCCCCGCAGCCGGTGGCGGTCGCCCCGGTCCCGGCTCCGAAGACCGCGCACAGCAACGCCGAACTGGTCGAGATGCAGCTGGGCGTCTCCGCCGACGCTCCGCTCTGCTTCTCCTGCGGTACGAAGATGCAGCGCGCCGGCTCCTGCTACATCTGCGAGGGCTGCGGCTCCACCAGCGGCTGCAGCTGACATCCGGCTGAGGTCGTGATCCGCTGAGGCGGGCAGGTCCCCTGAGGGACCTGCCCGCCTTCGGCGTTCTCAGGCGCGCGATCATGGCGTGGAGGCCACGGTCGGCGCGGTTGGCGCGAGGGGGCCCGGCGAGACGGGGAGATGGGGAGATGGGGAGCCATGTGGAGCGGTGACGAGCTGGACCTGGACGCGTACCTGGCACGGATCGGGCTCGGGGGTGGGGGCCGGGAACTCCGGCCGGACGTGGAGACGTTGTACGCAGTGCACCGGGCGCACACCGCCGCCATCACCTTCGAGAGTCTGGACGTCCTGCTCGGACGCCCCGTCGAGCTGGATATCAAGGCGATCGAGGGGAAGCTCGTACACGCCCGCCGCGGCGGCTACTGCTACGAGCAGAACTCGCTGCTGGCCGCCGCCCTGGAGCGGATCGGCTTCGAGGTCACGGGGCACGGTGCCCGCAACCGCACCCGAGGGGACTCCCTGACGCCGGTGACGCACGCCGTCCTCGTCGTCACCGTCGAAGGGCATCCGTGGCTGTGCGACGCCGGGTTCGGCTACCAGGGCCCGCGCGAGCCCGTCCCGCTGGGGCGGCCCGGCGACGAGGTGCGGCAGGGGCAGTGGACCTACCGCGTGCGCGAGGAGGAGGACGGCATCCTCGTGCTGTGCCTCCTGCGTGGGGAAGCCTGGCGCGACCTGTACGCGTTCTCCCCGCAGAGGTACCACCCCGTCGACTACATGCTGCTCAACCACTACAGCTCCACCCACCCCCGCTCCGCCTTCATCGGGCGGGTGATCGTCCAGCACCCGGGCGACGGCGTCCGCCGGGCGCTGGTCGGGCGCGAGCTCACCCGGCTGCACCCCGACGGGCGGGACGAGCGTCAGGCCGTCGGCCCGGACGAGCTGCTCGACGTACTCGACCGGGAGTTCGGGCTTCGCATGCCCGAGCGGGATGCGGCGGAACTGGTGCGGATCCACCGCGCCGGGGACTGACCCGGGCCGCGCCGGGACCGTACGATGGCGCAGTGCTGGTCAAGTGGATTCGCTGCACGGTGACGGACCGACGCGGGTTCGAGCGCGGGCAGCGAAAATGGGCGGGGCTGCCGGGCGAGCCGGGATTCCGGGGACAGGGCGGCGGGTGGAGCCGGGGCCGGCAGGGGGTCGCGCATGTCTTCGCGTTCTGGGAGAGCCGTTCTTTCTACGACTCTTTCATGGCCCGCAGCCACGACCGGCTCGCCGCCGCGCAGCACGGTACCTACACCGATGCGCGGGTCACGCTCTTCGACCACCGCTTCGACGTGAAGACCGGGTTCGAGCCGCGCTTCACGGACGCCGATGTCGTCCGGGTGGCGCACACCCGCGTCCGGGAAGGGCGAGTGGACCACTTCGCCCTGATGCAGGAGAAGGTGTGGAATCCGGCCATGGCGGGTTCGCCCGGCATGATCCGAGGCCTCTTCGGGGAGGCCCCGGGCCGGGAATTCCTGGTGCTGTCGATGTGGCACGCGGCCGCCGAGCACGGCAAGTACCGGCAGGAGCGCGTCGAGCGGCTCTCCCTGCGCGCCCAGCTCCAGGCCGACGTCGAGGCCCTCACCGGTGACGTCGTCGACCTCGAACCCTCCTGGACGGTATGACCGTACGACGACCGGGCGGGCCCGTCGGCGTGCCCGGCCGGTCGGCCCGCCGGCGGCCGAATAGGGTCGAAGGATGTCTCGACCACGCCGCATCGTCCTCGTCCGGCACGGGGAATCCGAGGGGAACGCCGACGACTCGGTGTACGAACGGGAACCCGACCACGCCCTGCGGCTGACCAAGACCGGCCGTGAGCAGGCCTTGGCGGTCGGCGAGCGGCTGCGCGAGCTCTTCGGCGACGAGACGATCAGTGCGTACGTCTCCCCGTACCGCCGGACCCTGCAGACCTTCCGGGAACTACGGCTCGATCCGACGCGGGTGCGGATGCGCGAGGAACCGAGGCTGCGCGAGCAGGACTGGGGAAACTGGCAGGACCGGGACGACGTACGGCTCCAGAAGGCGTACCGGGATGCGTACGGCCACTTCTTCTACCGCTTCGCACAGGGGGAGTCGGGAGCCGACGTGTACGACCGGGTCGGCTCCTTCCTGGAAAGCCTCTACCGCAGCTTCGAGGCCCCGGACCACCCCGAGAATGTGCTGCTGGTGACGCACGGGCTGACCATGCGGCTGTTCTGCATGAGGTGGTTCCATTGGTCGGTCGCCGAGTTCGAGGCCCTGTCCAACCCCGAGAACGGCGAATTTCGGACGCTCGTGCTCGGACCGGACGGCCGGTACCGGATGGACCGCCCGTTTGAGCGCTGGACCACACCCGAGCCTTATGACCTGGACGGCTAGAGTGACCCGCGATGACCCCTGACTCCACTCCCGAACGGCGCTACGCACGCGCCATGTCCAGCCTCCGCGGGCTGGCGCTGGGCGATGCCCTGGGCTCCCAGTACTTCGTCCCCGTGAACTACCCGCGCCTCAAGAGGCGCGAACTCCCTGCCGGCACCGAGACGTGGCAGTGGACCGACGACACCGAGATGGCCTGTTCCGTGGTGGCCGTGCTCGCCGAGCACGGCCGCGTCGACCAGGACGCGCTGGCCGGCTCCTTCGCCCGTCACCACGACTTCGACCGGGGCTACGGACCTGCCGTGAACCGGATGCTCCGCCTGATCCGGGAGGGCGAGGACTGGCGCACGCTGGCCGCCGAGCTGTTCAACGGGCAGGGCTCGTGGGGCAACGGCGCCGCGATGCGGATCGCGCCACTGGGTGCTTGGTACGCCGACGACCCCGAGCAGGCCACGCACCAGGCGGAGATCTCCGCCTACACCACCCACCAGCACCGCGAGGCCGTCTGCGGGGCCATGGCCGTCGCCGCCGCGGCCGCGCTCGCGGCGGACCCGGCCGGCCCGCCCAAGGCCGCCGACCTGCTGGACGGCGTGATCGCGCTGGTGCCGCGCAGCGCTGTCGGAGCCGGGCTGCGGCGGGCACGGGACATGCTGGACTACGGCGACGCGACCACGGTCGCTGCGGTACTGGGCTGCGGGCGTCGCACGAGTGCCCATGACACCGTGCCGTTCGCGCTGTGGTCGGCGGCGCGGTCGCTGGACGACTACGAGCGGGCGTTCTGGACCACCGCGCAGGTCGGCGGGGACGTCGACACGACCTGCGCGATCGTCGGCGGGGTGCTGGGCGCACGAGGGGACGAGGTGCTGCCGGCCGCGTGGCTGGCGCGCACCGAGGCCCTGCCCGCCTGGCTGCCGGAGGCCGCGACGCGTTGACGGCAGGCGGTGGGTGGCGTCCCGGGCGGGGTGAAATACCCCGTTCCGATTGTCACGGTCCTGCCACAGGAGTCTTTTGATCCTGTTCAAAACTGCATGGCACCGGCCTACTCTGTCCGCTCCGCCGCCCCATCGGAACGCCGGGGCGGACGATAGGGGAGGGGAACCCGATGTCAGAGAACGCCGACGGGGTGGACGACACCGCGGCCGAAAGCGCGTCCGAGGCGACGTCGAACGGCGCGCCCAACGGAGCGTCCGCAGCAGGGGATCCGCCCGCAGACACCGCTCCGGCCGCGAACAGACCCGCCGGAGCGGTCGGACCCGCTGGGCCGGGCGCCGGAGCTCCGGCCGATGCCGCAGCGTGGCAGGCGTGGCAGGAGCAGCAGCGGCGCGAACGGGCCGCAGCGGCTCGCGCGAAGGCCTCCGCGCCACCCGCGTGGGCCGTACTCGTCCGGCCCGCCGAGGCCGCCCCCATCGGGAGCGCCACCCTCGCCGCGGCCGGCCTCGCGGGCGCCGCCGCCGCCCTGCTCCTCGGCGACGGCATGGGCCCGGGCCTGCTGATCGCCGTCGTGCCCGCCGTCGCCGCCGCGTACGCCGCCGCCCGCACGGCCCGTCGCACGGCCCGCCCGTGGACCGTGGTCTGGGCGATCGGCTGCCTCGCCCTCCTGGCCGTACCCGCCCTGCGCGACTCGGCGTGGCCGTCCACCCTCGCGATCCTCTCCGCCATCCTGCTCGGCGCGCTGGCCCTGCACGGCAGCCGTACCTGGCCCGGTGTCCTGCTCAGCCCGCTCGGCTTCTTCGAAGCCGCCGTGTCCGGCGTCGGCTGGGCCTGGTCCGGCCTGCGCTCGCGCGGCGGTGTCAGCAAGGACCGCTGGCTGCCGGTCGCCAAGGCCGGCGCCGTGGCGGTGGCCCTCCTGCTGCTCTTCGGCGCGTTGTTCGCCTCGGCCGACGCGGCGTTCGCCGATCTGCTGGGCGGGCTGACACCCGACATCTCCGTCGGGGACGGGCCCGTGCGGATCCTGCTCTTCCTCGTGGGTGCCCTCCTCGCACTGGCCGCCGCCCGCGCCGCCGCGGCCCCCCTGCGCTGGGACCGGATCAAGGTGACCCCCGGCAGGCCGAGGTCCCGCGTCGAATGGGCCCTTCCGCTCGTCGTGCTCAACCTGCTCTTCGCCGGCTTCAACGCCGTACAGCTGGCCGTCCTGTTCGGCGGCTACGACAAGGTCCTGGAGCGCACCGGCCTCACCTACGCCGAGTACGCCCGCCAGGGTTTCTGGCAGCTGCTCTGGGCCACCGTGCTCACCCTCGCCGTGATCGCCCTGGCCCTGCGCTGGGCCCCGCGCGACGGCACGGGCGACCGCCGCTTCGTCCGTGTCGTCCTCGGGGCGCTGTGCGCGCTGACCCTGGTCGTCGTCGCCTCGGCGCTGCGCCGGATGGACCTCTACGTGGACGCGTACGGCCTGACCAGGCTGCGCGTGTCCGTGTCCGCGATGGAGCTGTGGCTGGGGCTGGTCATCGTGCTGATCATGGCGGCCGGGGCGTTCGGTGCGCGCTGGCTGCCGCGCGCGGTCGCGGGGAGCGCTGCGGCGGGCGTACTGGCCTTCGGCCTGCTGTCCCCGGACGGGATGGTCGCCGAGAGCAACGTGGCCCGTTTCGAGGCGGACGGCAAGATCGACCTGGCCTACTTCCAGAGCCTGTCGGCGGACGCCGTACCGGCCCTGGACCGGTTGCCCGAGCCCCGCAGGTCCTGCGCCCTGTACGGGATCAACGGCGAGGTCTCCAGGGCGGGTGACGTCCCCTGGTACGCCACGAGTTTCGGCGAGTACCGGGCCCGCCAGATCCTGCGTGAGCGGCCGGTGACCGCGTCGTACGAGGTCTGCTCGCGCCTCGGCGCGTTCGGCAGCCGTACCGAGTACTAGGGCGGGCACGGCGCGTACGGGACCCGGGCGCGGGCGTGGTACCGCGCCCGGGTCCCCGTACGTCGGGGCCGGCTCAGGCCGCCGGACCGCTCTTCTCGGCCGCTCCGTTGAGGGCGTCCAGGTCGCTCTTGCGCACCCGGATCACCAGCAGCGCGGTGGCCAGGGCGAGGCCCGCCATCGCCACGGCGGCGCCGAACGCGGTGGATATGCCCTGTGTGAGGACGAGGTCGCCCCAGGGATCGGGCAGTTGTCCGGTCTCCTCGAAGGCGGCCAGCTGGTCCGGCCGCGCCTGCGCCATGAAGAGGGGAACCTGCCGGTCGGCCTCGGTGCGGGCGGCCGTGCCGAAGACGGTGACCAGGATGGACAGCCCCAGGGAACCGCCCACCTGCTGGCTGGCGTTGAGCAGCCCGGAGGCCGCGCCCGCCTCCTTCGGAGCGACGCCGGAGACGGCGGTCAGCGTGAGGGTCACGAAGTTGAGCCCCATGCCGAAGCCGAACAGCAGCATCGGCCCGAGCACGCCGGCGAGATACGAGGAGTCGGTCCGGATGAAGGCCAGCCAGGTGAGCCCGGTACCGACGAGGGCGGTTCCGGTGACCATGAACGGCTTGGGGCCGAGGCGGGGCAGGAAGCGCTGCGAGAGACCGGCGGCCGTGACGATGGCGGCGGTCACGGGCAGGAAGCCGAGACCGGACTGGATCGGGGAGAAGCCCAGTACGTTCTGCACGAACTGGACGATGAAGAAGAACATCCCGAACATGGCCGCGGCGAGGCCGAGCATGATCACGTACGTGCCGGCGCGGTTGCGGTCGGCGAACATCCGCAGCGGGATGATCGGTTCCGGTGCCCGGGACTCCACGGCGACGAAGAGTGCGAGCAGGACGACGGCCGCGGCGAAGGAGCCCAGGGTGAGCGAGTCGCGCCAGCCGTCTTCCGAGGCCCGGATGAACCCGTAGACCAGCGAGGCCATGCCACCGGTGGAGGTGAGGGCGCCTGCGGCGTCGAAGCGGCCGGGGTGGCGCTCGGACTCACTGATGTAGAGCGGGGCGAGGGTCGCGATCAGCACACCGATCGGTACGTTGACGAAGAGCACCCAGCGCCAGTCGAGCCATTCGGTCAGCATGCCGCCGGCCAGCAGGCCGATCGCGCCACCGCCGGCGGACACGGCGGCGAACACGCCGAAGGCCCGGTTCCGTTCGGGTCCCTCGGGGAAGGTCGTCGTGATCAGGGCGAGTGAGGTCGGGGAGGCGATCGCACCGCCGACGCCCTGGAGGGCGCGGGCGGCGAGCAGCTGCCAGGGTTCCTGGGCGAAGCCGCCGAGGAGGGAGGCCAGGGTGAAGAGCAGGATTCCGGCCATGAACACGCGGCGCCGGCCCAGGATGTCGCCGGCCCGGCCGCCCAGCAGGAGCAGGCCGCCGAAGGTGAGCGTATAGGCGCTCAGTACCCAGGAGAGGTCGGTGGTGCTGAAGTCGAGGGCGGTCTGGATGTGCGGGAGCGCGATGTTCACGATGGTCGCATCGAGGACGACCATGAGCTGGCACGCGGCGATGACGGCGAGCGCCACACCGGGGCGCCCTTCCCGCCGGGCCGCGCCCGGTATCCGGGGTTTGGTGAGTTGAGAGCTTGTCACTGAGGATCCCCCCCAAAGTGAATGGGTGAACGCAACCGTTCACTGGGGGACCACGGTAGGAGCGAACCTTTGGTGAACGAAAGGATTCGCCGGTGCCGAAAATCCACGCGAGGCGGGCGCGGGGCGGCCGGCGGCAAGGCGGTCCGGTGGTCATTCCTTCGCGAGTGCGATGACGAGTGTGACAGGTGCGTGCAGGCCGGTTCTGTGGAGCCACCCGGTCCGCATGGCGGCCGTCGGAGGCGTGGCTGATCAGGGGCTTGTGCCGCAGGCGATCGGGGCTGGTGAGGTGGACTCGGAGTCGAGTGCTCCGTTGCTCGTGGATGCCGTGCGCGACGACGGCGATGCATCGGGTGGAGGTGTGCGGGAGCGAATGAGAGGATCCGGCCGCGGGCCGGACACGCGTGGTGACCGGGGCGCAGCCGCGTCGGACCCGGGGCGGGGTGTGCAGGCGGCGCGGGGCGGCGTAACCTTGCTGGCGCCATGCCGTACGAAGCACCCACCCACACCGTCGAACGCTCCCTCCGTGCAACTACCGGCGCCAAGGTCATCGCCGGGGTCGACGAAGTCGGACGAGGGGCCTGGGCCGGTCCCGTCACCGTGTGCGCGGCGATCACCGGTCTGCGCCGGCCGCCCGCGGGGCTCACCGACTCCAAACTGCTCACCGCCAAGCGGCGCGACGCCCTCGTCGACGTCCTGGAGGCCTGGGTCACCGCGTACGCCCTCGGTCACTCCTCCCCGGAGGAGATCGACGAGCTGGGGATGACCGCCGCCCTGCGCCTCGCCGCGGAGCGTGCTCTGGAGGCGCTGCCGGTGCGGCCCGACGCGGTGATCCTCGACGGCAAGCACGACTATCTCGGCTCGCCTTGGCGGGTCCGTACGGTGATCAAGGGCGACCAGTCCTGCGTCGCCGTTGCGGCGGCCTCGGTCATCGCCAAGGTCCGCCGCGACCGCATGATGGCCGAGATAGGCGAACAGGGCGGTGGATTCGAGGACTTCGCCTTCGCCGCCAACGCCGGATACCCCTCACCCGTGCACCGGGCGTCGCTGGAGGAGCGGGGGCCCACCCCTTACCACCGGCTCTCGTGGTCGTACCTCGACGCGCTTCCCCGGTGGCGCCACCTCAAGAAGGTGCGCCGCAGCGAGGAGTCGATGGAGCTGGAAAACGGAGGCCAACTCGGCTTCGATTTCTGATCGCACCCATGTGCCACTGACCGGTACGTTTCGTACCGGCGTTTGATAGACACCACGTCACGCCTCTCACCCCGCCATCGAGGAGCCTCAGATTCACGAGAGTGCCCAGGGTCCCCGCGTCACGCCGGCCGCGAGCCGCACCGCGCAGACCCCCCGCCCCGTACCTGGTCCCCGTCCCGTCACCGTGCCCCGGCCCGGACGCCCCGGTCCCGTCCGGCCCGCCGAGCCCGCTCAGCAGGCCACCCCCGGACCCGTTCCCACAGCCACCACAGTTCCCGCCGCGCCGTCCGTCTCGGCGGCGGTTCCGCAGATCCAGCTGATCCCGGCCTCAGCCGAGGGCGCGCTGGACGCGGCCGAAGAAGCCGTGGACCTGCTGCTCGACACCGGGCGCGCCCCCGGTGACATCCTGGTGCTCACCACCGGCGACCCGCACCCGTGGGCCTCGCACGAGCTGTCCTTCGGCGAGGCCGCCTACTGGGCCCTGCACGACGCCGGGGACGACGTCTTCTACGCGGACGCCGCGCAGGTCAAGCGCGCCTCCGGCCGTCCGGTCGTGGTTTTCGCCGCCAACGGGGGAGCGGTCGACGCGGTCGTCGGCGCCCTGCCGGTCGCGCTCGCGCGGGCCGGTGCGCTGCTGATCGTGTGCGGCGACCCGAAGCAGATCAACTCCGTGCTGGGTGCGGGCGTCTGACGCCCCGTATCCCGGCGCGGGCGAGGGGCGGGGCGGGCCGACGGCCGGCCCCGCTTGAAGCCGGAGGCTGATCCGCCGTACGCCCGAGCCCGGGTGTACGGCTGTGAGGCGTGCCCGCCGGGGACCGGCGCGGGCGGTCCGGACATCGGTGCCCCGGATATCGGTGGTCCGCCGTCGGTGGTCCGCCCGTTGCGGGTCCGGCCGTCCGACGTACGCCCCCGTGCCGTCGGGCGGCGGTGCGAGGGTGTCAGCGCGCGGCGGTCCGGCGCAGGGCCTCGGCCGCGCCGCCGCCGCCGTGCAGGGTGAGCGGGGAGAACTCGGCCACGGTGTCGCCGAGCCGCTGGGGTCGCGAGTCCGAGCTGGGCCGTCGGCCGCCCCGGCCCTCGCCGAGCACCTGCCAGCCGCCCCGGGTCAGCGTGATGTACGCGCCGCAGCGCAGCCCGTGCAGGGTGCAGGCGTCGCGAAGCCCCCACATCCACGCGCCGTCCTCCTCGGTCCACCGCTCGTCGCCCTCGCGGCAGTAGAGCAGCACCGCCGTCCGCACCGGGGTCCGTCGCCGCAGGTCGTGCGGGAGGACCCGGCGCAGCGCCGACAGCAGGGCGTTGCGGTACTCCCAGCCGTCGGCCGAGGCCGACCGCTGCACGAAGGAGGCGCTCGCCACGAGCTGCTCCTCCGGGCCGATGACGGCTATCACCGCGGTCGACGGCACCGGGGCGTGCCGCGAGTGCAGGCCGCTGACGACCTCGCGCGGATTGCGCAGCAGCGGAATTCCCGCCGCCGTCCATTCGGCGGGTTCCAGCAGTCGGCCGTGCCGGCCGGCGCCGCCGGTGGCCGCTGTCAGGGACGTGGTCGAGGGCGGGGCGAATCCGAAGGTCACGGTCCTCCCTTCGGGTACACGCCCGCGGACGGGCACGGCTGGAGTGTGGGCGCGCCGCGGCGCGGCCCAAGAAGTGCCGCGGAGCCGAGCGGGAGCACTCCAATTCTCGCGTGGCCCCGGAGCATGGGGCAACGAGCAATTGATGCAGCCGACCGGAATTCGCCGGTATGCCGCTCATATCCCTGCCCCGCCACGCCGAAGATGACTCATTCGACTAGGGCTGGACCGCCAGTACCAGTGGGAACACCTCCTTCGCGCCCGCCCGCCGCAGCAGCCGGGCGGCCACGGCGAGGGTCCATCCGCTCTCCGCGCGGTCGTCCACGAGGAGCACCGGACCCGCCGCCTCGGTCAATGCCGCCGCCAGGGCCGGGGGCACGGTCAAGGCCTGGTGGAGCCCCCGCACCCGCTGGGCACTGTTGGAGGAGGGCAGGCCGTACTCCGGTACCTGGTCCGTGTACGCGACCGTCCCGAGCAGCGGCATCCGCCCCACCTCGGCGATGCGCGAGGCCAGCGAACCGACCAGCTGGGGACGGCTTCGCGAAGGCAGTGCCACCACGCCGACCGGCCGGGCCGGGGCCTCCGGCGCCCCCGAGGCCCAGCCGCCGGGGCCTCGGGCCCAGTCGGCGAGGACGGCCACCACCGCCTGTGCGACGTCGTCGGGAAGGGGCTGGTCCGGACTCTGGGGGGCGAGCATCGGGCGCAGCCGGTTGCCCCAGCCGATGTCGGACAGGCGACCCAGCGCCCGGCCGGTGGCGGCCTGCTCCCCGGCCGGGATGCGGCCCTTGAGGTCCACGCCGACCGCCGTGAGTCCGGTCGGCCACATCTTCCGCGGCTCCAGTTCCACGCCCGGGCGGCCGAGTTCGCCCCGGGCGGTGTCGAGCGCGGTGGTGGAGACGTCGGCGGTGAACCGGGCCCCGGCGCAGTTGTCGCAGCGGCCGCAGGGCGCGGCCTCCTCGTCGTCGAGCTGGCGGCGCAGGAACTCCATCCGGCACCCGGTGGCCGCGGCGTAGTCGCGCATGGCCTGCTGTTCCGCGGCCCGCTGGCGGGCAACCCACGCGTAGCGCTCGGCGTCGTACGCCCACGGCTCGCCGGTGGAGGTCCAGCCACCCTTGACCCGGTGCACGGCCCCGTCCACGTCCAGCACCTTGAGCATGGTCTCGAGCCGGGTGCGTCGCAGGTCGACCAGCGGCTCCAGGGCGGGTAGCGACATCGGCCGGCCCGCCCGGGCCAGTACGTCGAGGGTGCGGCGCACCTGCTCCTCGGGCGGGAAGGCCACCGAGGCGAAGTACTGCCAGATCGCCTCGTCCTCCCGGCCGGGCAGGAGCAGGACCTCTGCGTGCTCCACGCCGCGGCCGGCGCGGCCGACCTGCTGGTAGTAGGCGATGGGGGAGGAGGGGGAGCCCAGGTGTACGACGAAGCCCAGGTCGGGCTTGTCGAAGCCCATACCGAGGGCGGAGGTGGCGACCAGCGCCTTGACGCGGTTGGCCTGCAGGTCGTCCTCCGCCTGCTGGCGGTCGGCGTTCTCCGTCTTCCCGGTGTACGAGGCGACCGTGTGACCGCGGTGGCGCAGGTACGCGGTGACCTCCTCGGCCGCCGCGACGGTCAGGGTGTAGATGATCCCGGAGCCGGGCAGCTCGCCCAGGTGGTCGGCGAGCCAGGCCAGCCGGTGTGCCGCGTCGGGCAGGGTCAGCACCGCCAGGCTCAGGCTTTCGCGGTCCAGCGGGCCGCGCAGGACCAGTGCGTCCGTGCCGGCGCCGGTGCCGAGCTGTTCCGCGACGTCGGCCGTCACGCGGGCGTTGGCCGTGGCGGTCGTGGCCAGCACCGGGACGCCCGGCGGGAGGTCGGCGAGCATCGTGCGCAACCGCCGGTAGTCGGGGCGGAAGTCGTGGCCCCAGTCGGAGATGCAATGGGCCTCGTCCACGACGAGCAGGCCGGTGGCGGCGGAGAGTTTGGGGAGCACCTGGTCGCGGAAGTCCGGATTGTTGAGCCGCTCGGGGCTCACCAGCAGTACGTCCACCTCGCCCGCCGCGACCTCGGCCTGGATTCCCTCCCATTCCTCGGGGTTGGCCGAATTGATGGTGCGGGCGCGGATCCCGGCGCGGGCGGCGGCCTCGACCTGGTTGCGCATCAGGGCGAGGAGCGGGGAGACGATCACGGTGGGACCGGCGCCGCTCGCCCGCAGCAGCGAGGTGGCGACGAAGTACACCGCGGACTTGCCCCAGCCCGTGCGCTGCACCACCAGCGCCCGCCGCTTGTGCGCGACGAGGGCCTCGATCGCCCGCCACTGGTCCTCGCGCAGCCGCGCGGTGCCCGTGGGGTCGCCCACGAGACGGGCTAGTACGGAGTCGGCCGAGGACCTCAGGTCTGCGTTCATGCCCCCATGCAACCCGATGGCTCTGACATAGCGCCAATGCGACTCTCAGCCTGTGGATGTTGAGCGTTCAAATGGTTATCCACAGGGCTTTCGGGATCGCATCACGCACGGGATCTTCGGGGCATGACGAACAACCACGAGTCACGTACCCCGTCCGGCCGGCCGTCCATCAGCGCGGCCGGGTCCACTTCCGACTCCCGGATCACCCTGCGCAGCCCGGCCGAGCTGGCCGACGCGCTGCCCTACATGCTCGGCTTCCACCCCACCGACTCCCTGGTCATGGTCGCCGTGCACGGCGACGGCGGTCGCTTCGGTGGCCGCCTGCGGGTCGGCATCCCGGCCACCGCCGCGGAATGGGAGGACACCGCACGGCAGGTCGCCGACTGCCTGATCCGTGGCAGCGAGCGACGCGGGAACAAGCCCGACGGCATCGTCGTCTTCCTCTGCCAGGAGCCGAGGCGAGAGGAGAGCGGCCAGCGGGTGATGACCCGGTTGCGGCCGCTCGCCCAGCGGATCCGGCTGGCCTGCGGCGCGCTGGACGTACCCGTCCTGGAGGCGCTGTGCCTCTCCGGCGGCCGCTTCTGGTCCTACGTATGTCCCGACGAGCGCTGCTGCCCGGCCGAAGGCAGCCCGCTCGCCGCGGTCGGCACCTCCGTGATGGCCGCCGCGGCCACCTTCGCCGGGCTCCAGGTCCGCGGCTCCCTCAAGGACATCGAGAGCCGCCTCGCGCCGCTGCGCGGGCCCGTCGCCGCGGAGATGGAACAGGCCCTGGACCGGGCGGCCGCCGCCCTCGTACCGAAGATCCTCGACGGGGCCACCCGGGAGGCGGTGGGCGCCGAGACCATCACGCTGGCCCGGTCCCTGATGCGGCGGATGACCCTCGCGCCGCCCGTGGACGGAGGTTCCCACGCCGATGACTGGGACGACGCGCTGCTCGGCCACGATGAAGCCGCCTCATTGATCCTCGGCCTCCAGGACCGCGAGATCCGGGACATCGCGGCCGAGTGGATGGAGGGTGAGGAGGCAGCACCCGCCCTGCGGCTGTGGCGGGCCCTCGCCCGGCGCTGTGTCGGGGCGTACGACGAGCACGCGGCGGCCCCGCTCACCCTCGCGGGCTGGGTCTCCTGGTCCACCGGGGACGAGCCGACCGCCCGGATCGTCCTCGGACTGGCCCTGCGGGCAGACGGCGCATACCGCTTTGCCCAACTGCTCCACCACGCCTGCAACGAAGGCATCGACCCCGAGGGACTGCGGCAATGCCTCCGGGAGGAACGGCGCCGCCGCGAGCCCCGGCCGCGACGCCGGACCGCGGGTACCCGTCCCCCCGGTCGCGGCGGCAAGCAGGCTCCCCGCCGCGAGCCCCGCCGCACCGCGGGGAGCGGGCAGTGAGCCCGCTGAGGCCCCGGCAGGGGTCTGCGGTGCGGCAGCTGCGAAGGGCCCTGGGGGCGGTTCCGAGGCGACAGACCCGCCCCGGGCACGCCCGGTCGGCCCCACGGCCCGTGACCCGGGCGGGGGTGGGGGCGTTCAGCTGGGGGGCGGTGGGGGCCCGGCCGCGCCGCCGCCCAGCCGAACCCACCGGAGCGCAGACAAGGCGACGCATGTCTCACCCCGCACCCTCCCGACCACCCGGCGTGCCCGCCGCCCGCAGGTCCGAGCCACCGCCCGTACACGGCGCCGTCATCTGCGTCGCGGCACCCTGCCTGGCCATCTCGCCGGAGCACGGCCAGCTGACGGGGCGGGGGATCGACGGCATTTACCGCTCCGGGAGGCGGCTGCTCTCCCGGTGCGTGCTGCGCGTCGGCGGGCGGGACCCGGTGACCGTCCAGGGGCGCAGCCTCGGCGCGGACCGGGCCGTCTTCACCGCCACGGTGCGCACCGGTGCCGAGCCCGGCCCCGACCCGGACGTCGGCGTGGAACGGGTCCGCCACGCGGACGGCACCGAGCGGATCACTCTGCGCAGCTTCACGGCCCGGCCGCTCCGCCTGCCCGTCGAGGTCCTGCTCGGTACCGACCTGGCGGAACTGGCCGCCGTGGCCGCCGGCCGGGCCGGGCCGGAACTGCCCGCCGCGGTGCATGCCGCCGGGCTGCGCTGGAGTACCGGCGACGTCGAGGCGGTCACCGCTGCCGAGCCGTCGCCGGACGACGCGCTGGCCTCGTCCGGGCTGCTGCGCTGGCAGCTCGAACTCGGCCCCGGCGAGTCCCGCACCATCGAGCTGCGGACCACCCGGAACCGCGTCGCCCGGGCTCCCGCCGGGCAGGTGGCCAATCCGCTCGCCGGCGCCCGGGCCGAAGGGGACGACCCGAGAGCCGAGGCGTGGTTCCGGAGCAGCGTCGAGGACCTCCGGGCGCTGCTCCTGAGGGATCCCACCGAGCCGGGTGACGCCTTCGCGGCAGCTGGGGTGCCGTGGCGCCTGGGGCTGGCGCCGGCGGAGAGCCTCTGGGCCGCCCGGATGGCACTGCCTCTCGGGACCGGACTGGCAGCCGCCACCCTGCGGATCCTGGCCCGCAACCAGAGCGACGGGCGCGGGCCCGACGCGGGGAAGATCCCGGGACCCCTGCGGGGGGCGGGCCCGCAGCTCCCCCCGGGTTGCACGGGCACGGAGGCGACCCTGGCCTTCCCGGCGGTGCTCGCCGAGGCCCGGCTCTGGGGGATGCCGGAAGAGGAGGTGGACCGGCTGCTCCCCGCCGCCGAGCGGTGCCTCGACTGGCTGCGGGGCGCTCTGGGCGAGGACGGCTTCCTGGCCGATCCGCAGCCGGGGCCGCGGCGCTGCGAAACCCAGGCCCACGCCCACCGGGCCGCCCTGCTCGGCGCCGACCTCCTCACCGCACGCGGGCGGCCCGGCGCCGAGGAGTGGCGGCAGTGGGCGGCCGCGCTGCGGGAGCGGTTCCGGGCCGAGTTCTGGATCGACGGCCCGGACGGGGGGCGGCCCGCGGCGGCCCTGCATCCCGACGGCCGGCCGCTGCCCCGGCTGACGGGGGCCGCCGCCCACCTGCTCGACACCGGCCTCCTCGGCGGCGGCCGACTCGCTCCGGGGCTCCTGGACCGGCCCCGCACCGAGCAGCTGGCCCGGTTGCTCGGCGCACCCGCCATGGACTCGGGATGGGGACTGCGGAGCATGGCGGCCAGGGAGCCGGGACACAACCCGTTCGGCCACCGCTCCGGCGCGGTGCGTGCGTACGAGAGCGCCGTTGCGGTGGCCGGACTGGCCCAGGCGGGCTTCGAGAAGGAGGCCGCCGGCCTGCTCCGGGGCCTGCTGGACGCGGCGGAGAGCTTCGGGTACCGGCTCCCGGAGATGTTCGCGGCCGAGCAGCGGACTGCCGGCAGCGCTCCGATTCCGCACCCGGCGGCCTGCCGTCCGGCGGCGGTGGCCGCGGCGGCAGGGGTTCACGTCTTGACCGCCCTCGCCGGGATCCGCCCCGACGCCCCCGCGGGGACGGTCGCCCTCGCCCCCCTCCCCGGCGCTCCGCTCGGCGCGCTGCGGCTCTCCGGCCTGCGAGTGTCGGGGGAGCCCTTCGCCGTACGGATCAGCCGGCTGGGCCTCGGCATGGTGGAGGAGGCCGCTGATGCGCTCGTCCTGGGGGGCTAGCCTCCACTCCGGCGTCTTCGAGGTCACCAAAGCGCTGTTTATCGTCAGGCAGACGACTATGATCGCGGCATGTCGCCCTACGACCCGTCGGCCTTTCCGCCCTTCGCCGTCACCGTCGACCTGGTCGTGCTCACCGTACGGCGCCACGCGCTCTGCGCGCTGGTCGTCCGGCGGGGTGAGCAGCCGTTCCAGGGGCGCTGGGCGCTGCCCGGCGGATTCGTGCGCGGAGACGAGGACCTGGCGGCGGCCGCCGCCAGGGAACTCTCCGAGGAGACCGGCCTGTGCACCCACGACCCCGCCGTGCCGGGCGTGGGCAACGGCGCCCATCTCGAACAGCTGGCCACCTACGGCGATCCGAAGCGGGATCCGCGGATGCGTGTCGTCAGCGTGGCGCATCTGGTGCTGGCTCCCGACCTGCCTGCGCCCCGGGCCGGCGGGGACGCCAACAGCGCCCGCTGGGCCCCCGTCGACGAGCTGCTGGAAACCGAGGACCAGGCGTCCGCGGGGCTCGCCTTCGACCACGCCCGGATCCTCGACGACGGTGTGGAGCGGGCCCGTTCGAAGATCGAGTACTCCTCCCTCGCCACCGCCTTCTGCCCGCCCGAGTTCACCGTCGGCGAGCTGCGCCGGGTCTACGAGGCCGTCTGGGGCGTGGCCCTCGATCCGCGGAACTTCCACCGCAAGGTCACCGGGACCCCGGGGTTCCTGGTGCCGGCCGGAGGGACGACGACCCGTCAGGGCGGGCGCCCCGCCCAGCTGTTCCGCGCGGGCGGGGCCACCCTGCTCAACCCGCCGATGCTGCGCCCGGAAGTCTGACGCCGAGACACCGGTCCGAGCTCCCGCTCTGACGGCAATATCGGCATTCCATCGGACCGGTTGCGCCGCAAATCGGGCATATCGCGTTATCTTGTGTGCGGTACTCACCCTGCCGCAGAGCGGTCTCACCCCCCGCGAGAGAAGCGATGCTCCAGGCCATCGGACTCAGCAGCAAACCCCGCCCCGACGCCCCGCCCCTCGTGGACGACCTCACCTTCGAGGCCCGCCCGGGGAGCGTGACCGCCCTGCTCGGCGAGCCGGGATCGGGCAAGACCACCGCTCTGCGGCTCATGCTCGAACTCGAACCGGGCCGCGGTGTCACCTACTTCCGCGGCCGTCCGCTGCACCGGATCCCGTACCCGAGCCGTGAGGTCGGCGTGCTGCTCGGTGACGTCCCCGGCAACCCCGCGCGCACCGTACGCAACCAGCTGCGGATGCTCTGCGCCGCCGCAGGCGTGCCGGCCTCCCGTGCCGACACCATGCTGGAAGTCGTCGGTATCGCGGGCCTGCGCGACCAGCGCCTCGGCTCGCTCTCCCCGGGCATGGAGCGACGGGTCGCGCTGGCCGCGGCGCTGCTCGCCGATCCCTGCACCCTGCTCCTGGACGAGCCCGCGGCAGGTCTTTCCCCCCGTGAACGCGGATGGCTGCACGGGCTGCTGCGCGGCCACGCCTCTCTCGGCGGAGCGGTGCTCTTCACCACCGACGACGCCAAAGAGGCGGCCCGCAGTGCCGACCGGGTCGTCAGCATCGAGGCGGGCCGGCTCGTCGCCGACCAGGACGCCGCGGAGTTCGCCCGGACCCGGCTGCGGCCGCGGGTCGCCGTGCGCACCCCGCACGCGGCCAGGCTGGCCGACGTACTGGGCCGGGAGGCCCGGGCCGCCCGGCGCGCCGTGGAGATCGTGGCGGAGAGCGGCAGCCGCCTGTCGGTGTACGGCAGCAACTGCGCCGAGGTCGGCGAGGCGGCGTTCCGGCACGGAGTGCTCGTCCATCAGCTCGCCGACGAGACCGGAGACGCGGGCGCTCCCGCGCCACCGGTCCCGCGCGCCCGCGCCGAGGCCGTCGGAGCCCGGCCCGCCCCCGGCGAGGCCCCGGGCGAGGCGCCCGGTGAGGATTCCGCGGGGCGGCCGAGGCGTACCCGGTCCGGGCGGCCCGCGTCCGCGGTGCGCCGCGTGGGCGGACCGCTGCGGCCGCTGCGCTACGAGCTGCTCCGGGTCTTCGGGACCGCCACCCCCGTCCTCACCACGGCGCTCGTCGTCGCCGTATCCGTCCTGACCGTCCTGGTGCTCGCCCGCGGCGGGCACACCCCGCAGAACCGGCTGCTCGCCGCGTGGCCCGAGCTGCTGCCGCTGCCGCCCGCGGCCCTCGGCGCCGGGCTGCTCGGCGCCCTGGCCTTCGGCGAGGAGTACCGCTACCCCGCGCTCGCCGCCGATCGGGGCACCGTGCCGCGCCGGATGGGGCTGCTCGCGGCCAAGCTCGGCGTCGGTGCCCTGCTCGCCCTGCTGCTGGGCGCCCTCTCGGTGGTGGCCGATGCCGGGGCCCTGGCGCTCGTCTTCGACAGCGGCCCGCTGCGCTCCCCGGCGCGATGGCTCTCCCCGGCCGTGAGCTGGGCCGGGCTGCTCATCGGCTGCGCCTGGGCCGGCGTACTTGCCTCCGGTGTCTTCCGGTCCGCCACCGCGGGTCTGGCCGCGGTGCTCGCCGTGCCGGTGATGGTGGTGCCCCTGGTGCGCAAGGTGCTGGAAGGGCCCTCCGCGCACCCGGTCACCGGACTCGGGACCCGGCTGCGTGTTCTCACCCGGGTGCAGTGGTTCCCCGAGGCGGACCGCCTGATCCTGGGAGCCTTGCGGGTGATGGCCCAACCCGTCGGCACCGCACTGGTGTTGTCGCTGATGGTCCTGTTGTGCGCCTATGGGTTCACCGGACTGCGCAGCAGGGTCCGTTGGTGATCGTTTCGGTGCGCACCGGGCCCGGACGGGACCGTTGAAGTCCGCGTCGCATGGTGCGGACCACAACTCCGCGTAAAGGGCCCGGTTCTTTACGATAAGTCGTCAATTGCGTGGGTGGCACCGATCACCCTTTCGTGTGCTTTTCACCAAAGACCTCAAGGGTGATGGAGGCACGGCCGACAAAGGATTCGTGAGTACCCTTGCGCACACCATGATGACCGCCGCCCGCCATGCCGACTCCGGCCTCGCCGGCCCGGGCGAACTCGACCGCTACCCCTACGCGGAGGCCCCCGGGCCCGACCGCGTCGGAGCGCCCCACTGGGACGGCGCCGACGTCGAGTTGAGCCGGGTCGGCCGCCGCGCGGCCGGCAGCCGTGGCCGCGGACTGCACGGCCAACTCGTCCAGCAACTCGGCCAGATGATCGTCTCCGGCGACCTCGGAGCGGACCGCCCGCTGGTCCCCGAGGAGATCGGCCAGCGCTTCGAGGTCTCCCGCACGGTCGTCCGCGAATCGCTGCGGGTCCTGGAGGCCAAGGGCCTCGTCAGCGCCCGCCCGAACGTCGGTACCCGGGTCCGTCCGGTCGCCGACTGGAACCTCCTCGACCCCGACATCATCGAATGGCGGGCCTTCGGCCCCCAGCGCGACGACCAGCGCCGCGAGCTCGGGGAGCTCCGCTGGACCATCGAGCCGCTCGCCGCCCGCCTCGCCGCGGGCCACGGCCGCCCGGACATCCAGCAGCGCCTCGCCGACATGGTGGAGATCATGGGCCACGCCCTCGGCCAGGGGGACTCGATCACCTTCGCGCGCGCCGACAACGAGTTCCACGCACTCCTCATCCAGGTCGCCGGCAACCGGATGCTGGAGCACCTCTCCGGGATCGTCTCCTCCGCGCTCCAGGTCTCCGGCAGCCCGATCACCGCCTGCGACCGTCCGAGCGAGGCCTGCGTCGCGCACCACGCGCGGATGGTCGAGGCCCTCGCCGCCGGTGACGCGACGGGCGCCGAGAACGCCATGCGTCAGCTCCTGGCGGTGCAACCGGAGGTCGAGCGCGTGGTCCCCGCCCCGCGCGAGCACTGAGGGGCGGACGCGCGGGGGCGCGGGGGTGCACGACGTGTCGCCGGGCCCGGTCGGGTCCGGCGACACCGGTGTGCGGCGCCCTGTTCCGGCCCCGCCGGAACCAGGTGTATGACCCTATGACCGGCATTGGCGCATACGGGGTGTGACTCGGGCCACGAAGATTGGGCGTAACGCTCCGCGACGTCACGCGATGACCTAAGAGGTGATGGCCGACGGAGGGAAGACAGCCCCTTGCGGGTGCTGTGCAGCTCCCCGGCCCCTGCCCGCGCCCCCGGCCCATCCCCAGTCGGTGGTCGTCGGCTCCGGTCCAGCACCAGTCCGGGGTCGGAAGCCGTTCCCATCGTTCCGAGAGGTTGTTCGTGTCGGCCAGCACATCCCGTACGCTCCCGCCGGAGATCGCCGATTCCGAGTCTGTGATGGCGCTCATCGAGCGGGGCAAGGCCGAGGGGCAGATCGCCGGCGATGACGTGCGTCGGGCCTTCGAGGCTGACCAGATTCCTGCGACCCAGTGGAAGAATGTTCTGCGCAGCCTCAACCAGATCCTCGAGGAAGAGGGTGTGACGCTGATGGTCAGTGCCGCGGAGTCGCCCAAGCGCACCACCCGCAAGAGCGTCGCAGCGAAGAGCCCGGCCAAGCGGACGGCCACCGAGCCGGTGGCCGGGAAGACGGCGGCGAAGACGACGGCAGCGCAGCCCGCGGACGCCGCGGCCCCGGCGGCCGGGGCGGCGGACCCGGAAACCACGGACGCCCTCGCGCAGGAGCCCGGAACGGAGCCCGCCGCGAAGAAGACGGCGGCGAGGAAGACGGCGGCCAAGAAGGCCGCGCCCGCCAAGAAGACCGCCGCCAAGAAGACGGCGGCGAAGAAGACCGCCTCCAAGAAGGACGCCGACGCGGCCGGTGACGAGGAGACCCCGGACGAGGGTCCCGACGCCGCCAAGGCCGAGGCCGAGGAAGAGGAGGAGGGCGGCGAGAACAAGGGCTTCGTCATCTCCGACGACGAGGACGACGCCCCCGCCCAGCAGGTGGTCGTCGCCGGAGCCACCGCCGACCCGGTCAAGGACTACCTCAAGCAGATCGGCAAGGTCCCCCTCCTCAACGCCGAGCAGGAGGTCGAGCTCGCCAAGCGCATCGAGGCGGGCCTGTTCGCCGAGGACAAGCTGGCGAACTCCGACAAGCTGGCGCCCAAGCTCAAGCGCGAGCTGGAGATCATCGCCGAAGACGGACGCCGCGCGAAGAACCACCTGCTGGAGGCCAACCTCCGCCTCGTCGTCTCCCTCGCCAAGCGCTACACGGGCCGCGGCATGCTCTTCCTGGACCTGATCCAGGAGGGCAACCTGGGCCTGATCCGCGCCGTCGAGAAGTTCGACTACACCAAGGGCTACAAGTTCTCCACGTACGCGACGTGGTGGATCCGGCAGGCGATCACCCGCGCCATGGCCGACCAGGCCCGCACGATCCGCATCCCCGTGCACATGGTCGAGGTCATCAACAAGCTCGCCCGCGTGCAGCGCCAGATGCTCCAGGACCTGGGCCGCGAGCCCACCCCGGAGGAACTGGCCAAGGAACTCGACATGACCCCCGAGAAGGTCATCGAGGTCCAGAAGTACGGCCGCGAGCCGATCTCCCTCCACACCCCGCTCGGCGAGGACGGCGACAGCGAGTTCGGCGACCTGATCGAGGACTCCGAGGCCGTCGTTCCGGCCGACGCCGTGAGCTTCACGCTCCTGCAGGAGCAGCTGCACTCGGTGCTCGACACCCTGAGCGAGCGCGAGGCCGGCGTCGTGTCGATGCGCTTCGGCCTCACCGACGGCCAGCCCAAGACGCTCGACGAGATCGGCAAGGTCTACGGGGTGACGCGTGAGCGGATCCGCCAGATCGAGTCGAAGACGATGTCGAAGCTGCGTCATCCGTCCCGCTCCCAGGTGCTGCGCGACTACCTCGACTGACCGGCAGCGGGTCCGTCCGCGATGCCGACGGCGGTGGTCGCGCGGGTGCGCACGGCCACCGGGCATCCCACTCTGGGTGGAGTAATGCACACTCGGAGTCAGGAGGCCTCATGCGTCGTCCCTTTGCCCGTGCTCTGGCGGGAGCGCTGACCCTGGCGGCGGGAGCGGCCGCGGCCCCGCTGGCCCAGGCGCCGCAGGCGGCCGCGGACAGTGTGGTGATCGGCGGGAAGCCGGTGAAGGTGGCCGACAGTCCCTGGGTCGTGGCCCTCGCCAGCCGTGACCGGTTCGGGGGTACGCGGGGCGGCCAGTTCTGCGGGGGAGTCATCGTGGCACCGGCGAAGGTGGTGACGGCGGCCCACTGCCTGGGGCGCGAGGTGCTGGGCGGCCCCGTCGAGTCGGTCGAGGACTTCCGGGTCATCGCCGGGCGTACGGAGCTGAGGGCGACCGACGGCCGGGAGATCGCGGTGCGCACGGCCCGGGTGAACCCGGACTACGACCCGGCCAGCAACGCCGGGGACCTCGCCGTCCTGGAACTCGCCGAAGCCGTGCCGGCGCACTACGTACTCCCCATGGCCGGAGCGGGGCATCCCGCCTACGCGGCGGGGACCGAGGCGGCCGTGTTCGGCTGGGGCGACACCAGCGGATTCGGTGACTACGCGTACGCGCTGCGCGCCGCTGAGGTGACCGTGCTGCCGGACGAGGTCTGCGGGCGGGCCTACCCCGGGGACGCCGACGGGCAGTACCGGGCGGATTCCATGGTGTGCGCGGGCGACGACTCCGGCGGCAAGGACGCCTGCCAGGGCGACAGCGGGGGACCACTGGTGGCGCAGGGGCGGCTCATCGGTCTGGTGTCGTGGGGACGCGGCTGCGGCCGCGCCGACAGCCCGGGGGTGTACACGCGGATCGCGCCGCTCGCCGACTTCGTGACCGGCCCGGAGAGGGCCGCGCAGCCCGCGGGCGCCCAGGAGGTCGCCCCCGGCACCCGGAGGGCCTACGAGGCGGGTTCAGGGCCCCTGCGGGGGCATCGCGTGGATTAGCCCCCGTACGTCATCCGTGCGCGGGCATGAGGACGGGCGGGATCCCTGGGTCGCAGGGATCCCGCCCGTCGACCGGCCTGGCCGGTCCTGGCTCGTCGGATGCGAGGTGCAGGCCTTGTGTCAGCGGTCCTCGGGTTCGGCGGCATTGGCAGCCGGAGCGGACGTGAGCCGCTCGGTCTCATCCTGTATTTCCGCGGCGATCTTCTTGAGTTCCGGCTCGAACTTGCGACCGTGGTGGGCGCAGAAGAGCAGTTCACCGCCGCTCAGCAGGACGACGCGCAGATATGCCTGGGCGCCGCAACGGTCGCATCGGTCAGCGGCCGTCAGCGGGGTCGCGGGTGTCAGAACAGTAGTCACGTCGCCTCTTCTCTAGCTCGACGAGCTGTCGTACCAGGGTCAACATCCAACCAGGCCGAAAACGTTCCCGCTCGCGGCTTTTCCTCGAAACTTCCTTCCGAAGCTGGCCGGCTGTTGCCGGTTGGCGGCGAAGGAGCCGTATTGCGTTGCTTTACGGTTTCGCGTTGTCAGTCGTTCGCTTGTTGCAGTTCCATCCTCCCCGGCGTGAGTGCCAGGTTGTTCATGAGGACGTGCCCGAACCCTAAATGGTTCATGCGTGGAAGGGAACGTGATGTTTGCTTCACCCCCACGGGGGATCGAACATCCGTGCGGATCTGGACTAGGCTGAGGAAGGCGCGAGGGTGGCGTTGCATCGGCTCTACCTGGCCTCGGTACCCTTCGACCGGCAACCGAGCCACCCCTGCGCCCGACTGGGCCAGAAAAGAAATTCAGCGAGGAGCGAACTGCGTGACCGCCGACACGTCCGTGCCTTCCAGCGCGCTGCTGTCCGGAGCAGACCGGGACGGTTCCAACTACACCGCGCGGCACCTGCTCGTCCTCGAAGGGCTTGAGGCCGTCCGCAAGCGGCCCGGCATGTATATCGGCTCGACCGACAGCCGGGGCCTCATGCACTGCCTCTGGGAGATCATCGACAATTCCGTCGACGAGGCCCTGGGCGGCTACTGCGACCACATCGAGGTGATCCTCCACGAGGACTCCTCCGTGGAGGTCCGCGACAACGGCCGCGGCATCCCCGTGGACGTCGAGCCCAAGACCGGCCTGTCCGGCGTCGAGGTCGTCATGACCAAGCTGCACGCCGGCGGCAAGTTCGGCGGCGGCTCGTACGCGGCCTCCGGCGGCCTGCACGGCGTGGGCGCGTCCGTGGTCAACGCCCTCTCCGCCCGCCTGGACGTCGAGGTCGACCGGGGCAGCTCCACCCACGCCATCAGCTTCCGCCGCGGCGTCCCCGGGATGTTCACCGAGCAGGGCCCCGACAGCCCCTTCGACCCCGCCAACGGCCTGCGCAAGGTCAAGCGCATCGCCAAGGGGAAGACCGGCACCCGCGTCCGGTACTGGGCCGACCGCCAGATCTTCCTCAAGGACGCCCGGCTCGGCCTGGAGACGCTCTACCAGCGCGCCCGCCAGACCGCCTTCCTCGTCCCCGGCCTGACCCTGGTCGTCCGTGACGAGCGGGGCATCGACGGCGCCGGCAAGACCGAGGAGACCTTCCGCTTCGACGGCGGCATCAGCGAGTTCTGCGAGTACCTCGCCCAGGACAAGGCCGTCTGCGACGTGCTGCGTCTGACGGGCACGGGCACCTTCAAGGAGACCGTCCCGGTCCTCGACGACCGCGGCCACATGACCCCCACCGAGGTCACCCGCGAACTCGGCGTGGACATCGCCCTGCGCTGGGGCACGGGGTACGAGACCAACGTCAAGTCCTTCGTGAACATCATCGCCACCCCCAAGGGCGGCACCCACGTCTCCGGCTTCGAGCGGTCGGTCGCCAAGACCGTGAACGAGGTGCTGCGCGCGGCCAAGCTGCTGCGCGTCGCCGAGGACGACGTGGTCAAGGACGACGCGATGGAGGGCATGACGGCCGTCGTCACCGTCCGCCTCGCCGAGCCGCAGTTCGAGGGCCAGACCAAGGAGGTGCTCGGCACCTCGGCGGCCACGAGGATCGTCGCCGCCGTGGTCGCCAAGGAGCTCAAGGCCTTCCTGACCTCCACGAAGCGGGACGACAAGCAGCAGGCCCGCTCCGTGATGGAGAAGATCGTCGCGGCCGCCCGGACCCGGATCGCGGCCCGGCAGCACAAGGAGGCGCAGCGCCGGAAGACCGCGCTGGAGTCCTCCTCGCTCCCCGCCAAGCTGGCCGACTGCCGCAGCGACGACGTGGAGCGCAGCGAGCTCTTCATCGTCGAGGGCGACTCCGCCCTCGGTACCGCCAAGCTCGCACGGAATTCGGAGTTCCAGGCACTCCTGCCGATCCGCGGCAAGATCCTCAACGTCCAGAAGTCGTCGGTCTCGGACATGCTCAAGAACGCCGAGTGCGGGGCGATCATCCAGGTCATAGGAGCCGGCTCGGGTCGCACCTTCGACATCGACGCGGCCCGGTACGGCAAGATCGTCCTGCTCGTCGACGCCGATGTGGACGGCGCGCACATCCGCTGCCTGCTGCTGACGCTGTTCCAGCGCTACATGCGCCCGATGGTCGAGGCGGGCCGGGTCTTCGCGGCCGTGCCGCCGTTGCACCGGATCGAGCTGGTCCAGCCGAAGAAGGGCCAGGACAAGTACGTCTACACGTACTCGGACAACGAACTGCGCCAGACCCTGCTGGAGTACCAGCGCAAGAACATCCGGTACAAGGACTCGATCCAGCGTTACAAGGGCCTCGGCGAGATGGACGCGGACCAGCTGGCGGAGACCACCATGGACCCCCGCTTCCGCACCCTGCGCAGGATCAACATCGGCGACCTGGACTCCGCCGAGCAGGTCTTCGACCTGCTCATGGGCAATGAGGTGGCCCCGCGCAAGGAGTTCATCACGAGTTCCGCCGCCACCCTGGACCGCTCGCGCATCGACGCCTGAGCGGGCGGCCCGCCCGTCCGGTTCCACGGCATACCGGTGCTCTTCGTTCCATCACCTGAAGGAGTGAAGAGCACCGGGACAACCGTCCGGAAAGCGACCATTGAGCCCATCCTTGTGGGCGCGCGGCCAATGCGGCAGCGGACAAGGAGAGTTCGGTGGACAAGCACGATGGTCGTGATGCCGGAACGATCCGGCTGGACGACCCCTGGTACGACGCGCTGGCCGTCGGCTGGGGCGAGGGCGAGGAAACGGCCCCGCCGCCCCCGGCCTCCGGCGGCCGCCCCGCGCCCGGCGCATCCGACATCTACCTCGAAGTGCAGCGCAGCGCCGCCTTCCAGGAGGTCCGCAGCCGCTACCGCAGGTTCGTCGTCCCCGCGACCGCCGGCTTTTTCCTCTGGTACGTCGCCTATGTGGTCGCCGCCACCGCGGCGCCGGGCCTCATGGCCCGGCCCGTGGCGGGCGCGGTCAACGTGGCCATGCTCGCGGGGCTCGGTCAGTTCCTCAGCACCTTCCTGCTGACCTGGGCCTACGCCCGGCACGCACGGCTGCGCCGGGACCGGGCCGCGCTGGACCTGCGCTGGACGGTCTTCGAGCAGGAGCGCGACCAGGTACGGAACCGGGCGAGGGAGGCGGGCCGGTGACCACCGAACACCAGACCCTCGCGCTGATCCTCTTCAGCGTGTTCATCGCGGTGACCCTGGGCATCACCACCTGGGTCAGCCGGAACCGGCACGGCTCGGCCGAGGAGTTCTACGCGGGCGGGCGGCTGTTCTCCCCCCTGGAGAACGGCTTCGCGATCGCGGGCGACTACATGTCCGCCGCCTCCTTCCTCGGCATCTCCGGGCTGATCGCCCTCTTCGGCTACGACGGCCTGCTGTACTCGGTGGGGTTCCTCGTCGCCTGGCTGGTGGTGTTGTTCCTGGTCGCCGAACTGGTCCGCAACTGCGGGCGCTTCACCCTCGCCGACGTGGTCGCGGCCCGGATGAGCGAGCGGCCCGTGCGCATCGCGGCGGGCCTCTCGTCAGTGGTCGTCTCCGTGCTCTACCTCGTCGCGCAGATGGTCGGTGCGGGCAGTCTGGTCGCCCTGCTGCTCGGCAGCTCGAGCGCCGCCGCCCGGACCCTCACCGTGGTCGGCGTCGGCGCCCTGATGGTGGTCTACGTGTCCTTCGGCGGGATGCGGGCCACGACCTGGATCCAGATCGTGAAGGCCGTGCTGCTGATGGGCGGGGCGATCACCCTGACCGTGCTCGTCCTCCTGCACTTCCACGGGAACTTCGACCAGCTGCTCAGGACCGCCGCCGATCGCAGCGGCCACGGCCTGCGGTTCCTGAGCCCCGGCCTCAAGTACGGCGGGGGCTGGACCGCCCGCGTGGACTTCATGAGCCTCGGCCTCGCTCTGGTCATGGGCACCGCCGGGCTGCCGCACATCCTCTCGCGCTTCTACACCGTGCCCACCGCGCGGGCGGCGCGCCGGTCGGTGGTGTGGGCGATCGCGCTGATCGGCGGCTTCTACCTGATGACCATCGTGCTCGGCTTCGGGGCGGCCGCGCTCCTGGGCCCGGACGAGGTGCGGGCCTCCAACGCCTCCGGGAACACGGCCGTTCCGCTGCTCGCGGCCTTCCTCGGCGGCGGCGCCGACTCGGCGGGGGGCGCGGTGCTGTTCGCGTTCGTGGCCGCCATCGCCTTCGCCACGATCCTTGCGGTGGTCGCCGGGATCACCCTGGCCTCGTCGGCCTCCGTCGCCCACGACCTCTACGCCTCTCTCAAGAGGCGTCACGCCAGGCAGCACAGCGAGGTCTCGGTCGCCCGGGCCGCGGCCGTCGGCATCGGGGCGGCGGCGATCGCCCTGGGGCTGCTCGCCCAGAACCTCAATGTGGCGTTCCTGGTGGGCCTGGCCTTCGCGGTGGCCGCCTCGGCCAACCTGCCGGTGCTGCTGTACACCCTGTTCTGGCGCGGTTTCACCACGCGGGGAGCCGTCTGGGCGGTGTACGGCGGCCTGATCCCGGCCGTGCTGCTGGTCGTCCTTTCGCCGGTGGTGTCCGGGAGCCCCGAATCGCTCTTCCCGGGCGTGGACTTCCAGTACTTCCCGCTGCAGAACCCGGGCATCGTCTCGATCCCCGTGGGCTTCCTGGCGGGCTGGCTGGGCACCGTCACCTCCGGTGAGGAGGCCGACGAGCGAAGGCACGCGGAGACCGAGGTGCGCTCGCTGACCGGCGCCGGAGCGGTGTGAGCCTGCTCAGGACCCGTCCGACGGACGCCAGGCGTAGCGGTGCTCGGGGCGACCGGTCTCGCCGTAGCGCAGGGCCAGACTGACGCGGCCGGAGCGTTCGAGGAGCTTGAGGTAGCGCTGGGCCGTCTGACGGCTGATGCCCGCGCGGTCGGCGATCTGCTGGGTGGACAGCGGGCCGTCGGCGGAGCGCAGGACCTGGCGGACCAGTTCCGCGGTGGTGGGCGAGTGGCCTTTGGGCAGGTCGTTCGGGGATCCTGCGGCGGCGAGGGCGCCGAAGATCCGGTCCACCTGGGCCTGTTCGGCCTCGCCGCCGGTCTCCAGGGTGCGGCGCAGCGTTCCGTACGCCTCCAGCTTCGTGCGCAGGCCGGCGAAGGTGAAGGGCTTGACCAGGTACTGGAGGGCGCCGAGGCGCATGGCGGCCTGGACGGTGGCCAGGTCGCGCGCGGCCGTGACCATGATCACGTCGGTGCGGTGGCCGAGCTGGCGCAGGCGGCGCACCAGGTCGAGGCCGTTCCCGTCCGGGAGGTAGTGGTCGAGGAGGATCAGGTCCACCGGGTGGGAGACGAGGAAGTCGAGGGCCTCGGCTGCCGAATGGGCCTGCGCCGCCACGTGGAATCCGGGAACCTTCGCCACGTACGCCGCGTTGATCCGGGCAACACGCATGTCGTCGTCGACGACCAGTACGGCCAGGGCGCCGATCGGGGTCTCGTTCATCGCAGGGCCTCCGGGAGTACGACGGAGAACTCCGCCCCTCCGTCCGCTGTCCCGCCGGCCCGGGCGCTGCCGCCCTGCCGCTCCGCGAGGCGGCGTACGAGGGCGAGGCCCAGCCCGCGCTCGCGGTGGGCCTTGGGCTGCTTGGTCGACCAGCCTTCCGTGAAGATTTCCTCGCGGCGTGCGGCAGGAACCCCTGGGCCGCTGTCGCGCACGAGGAGCACGGCCGTGCGGCCTTCGGCGCGCAGCTCCACCTCGACCAGGGGCGCCGTCGAACCGGCCGCGGCGTCCAGGGCGTTGTCCACCAGGTTGCCGAGGATCGTGACGAGGCCGCCCGGGTCCACGAGCCGGTCGGGCAGGAGCGTGGCCGGGGCCAGCCGCAGGGGGACGCCGCGCTCCGCGGCCACCGTCGCCTTGCCCACGAGGAGGGCTGCCAGCAGCGGGTCGTGGACCTTCTCGGTGACCTGTTCGGCGGTGGTGCGGTGCACCCCGACGACCTCGGTCACGAACTCCACCGCCTCCTCGTGCAGGCCCAGCTCCAGCAGGCCGAGGAGGGTGTGGAGGCGGTTGGCGTGTTCGTGGTCCTGCGCGCGCAGGGCGTCGATCAGGCCCCGGGTGGAGTCCAGCTCGCGGCCCAGGCGCTCCAGTTCGGTGCGGTCGCGCAGGGTGGCGACGGCGCCGCCGTCCTCGGTGGGCATCCGGTTCGCGACCAGGACCCGCTGGCCCTGGACGGTGACCAGGTCCCGGCCCCTCACGCGGCCCGACAGGACGTCGGCGGTCCGGCCGGCGCCGATCACCTCGTCCAGCGGGCGTCCGGCGAGGGAGCCGGCGGAGTCCGCAGTGAGGCCGAGCAGTCGGTGGGCCTCGTCGTTGACCAGCCGGATCCGGCCCTCCCGGTTGAGGGCGATCACGCCCTCGCGGATGGAGTGCAGCATCGCCTCGCGCTCGGCGAGCAGCCCGGCGATGTCGGAGAAGGCCAGGTCGCGGGTCTGCCGGTGGATCCTGCGGGACAGCAGGTAGGCGGCGAGTGCGCCGGCGGCCAGCGCTCCGCCCGCGTAGGCGAGCAGGCCCGGGATGGCGCCGAGCAGCCGGTCGCGGACGCTGTCGTAGGCGATGCCGACCGAGACCGCGCCGACGATCTCGCCGTCGGCGGCCAGGAGAGGGACCTTGCCGCGGGCCGAGCGGCCCAGGGTGCCCTCGTCGATCTCCATGACCTCGCGGCCGGCCAGGGCGGCGCTGGGGTCGGTGGACACGGGCAGTCCGATCCGTCCGGGGCTGGGGTGCGAGCGCCGGATGCCGTTCAGGTCGATGACGACCACGTATTCGGCGCCCGTGGCCCGGCGGACCCGCTCGGCCGCGGACTGCACGGGGCTGTCCGTCGTAGCGCGGGAGTCCAGGAGGTCGGCGGCCAGCGAGGGGTCGGCGGCGGCGCTCTGCGCGATGGCCAGGGCGCGCCGCATGGCCTGGTCGTCGAGCTGTGCGCTCAGCGGGGCCAGGAACAGCCCGGTGGCCAGCGCGACGACCCCGCCGGCGATGGCCAGCTGGGTCAGCAGGATCTGCGAGACCGCCCGTCTGGGCAGCCCGAGGCGCCGAGCGCTCATGAGGAGGAACCGCATGAGCAGCAACGGTAGGTCGGCTCCGGCAAAAGCGGAATGTTCCTCCTGCACGCGAATCGCCTGCGTTGTTCGCGCCGGCTTGCGCAGGGACGCCGGCCGCGGCCGGTGCTGTGGCCGGAGGGGGTGTGCAGGGTCGCGGCGTTCCCCCGGCTACCGCTGGAGGGGCCCCCGGGTGCGGTGCGTCGCAGGGCGGAGGGCCGCGGCTCGTACGGGACCTACCGGCGTGGTCCGGCTGACCCGGGAGGTGCCGTGCCGGGGGCCGTGACCCGGTGGACCCTGCCGGTCACGGCACTGGCGGGCGGGGGTGAACGGTGCGGTGCCCCAGCGGATCCGGGCCGCGCCCGTCACGGCATCGGCTGTGGCGGGCGCGGCCCCTGGTACTCGCCGCTCGGCCGCATCCGCAGCGGGCGCTCCTGGTACTCCTCCAGCGCGTGTGCGATCCAGCCCGCCGTGCGCGCCACCGCGAAGACCGTCTCGCCGGCCTCCGCCTTCATCCCGCACGACACCGTCAGCACCGCCAGCGCGAGGTCCACATTGGCGTGGAGCCCGCCCTGCCGAGCCATGACCGCGGACACCTCGCGCGCCGCGGCCAGCGCGGGGCCGGCCTGCGCGAGGCCCTCCAGCCGCCCGAACAGCGCTCCCGCACGCGGGTCCTCGCCCCGGTAGAGCCGGTGGCCGAGCCCCGGCACCCGGCGCCCCGCCCGCAGGTACTCCGCCACCACGGGGGCGGCTCCGCCCCGGTCCAGGACCTCCACCAGCATCCGGTGCGCCAGCCGTCCGGCCGCACCGTGCAGCGGCCCCTCCAGGGCGCCGAGTCCGGCCGACACCGCCGCGTACGGATGGGCCCGCGCCGACGCGGCCACCCGTACCGCCAGGGTGGAGGCGGCCAGATCGTGGTCGGTGAGGAGCGCCAGTGCCAGGTCGAGCACGGCCAGTGCGTCCGGGTCCGGCGCCCGCTCGGTCAGCCGTGCCCACAGCTGCCGGACCGTCCGGCCGTCGCCGGCCCACGGGGCGGGCCCCACCACGGGCAGGGCGCCGACCAGTGTGGGGATCAGGCAGCGCGCGGAGCCGAGTACGGCCTCCTCCGACAGGTCGAAGCGCAGCGGATCCGCCACCGCGGCGGCGGCGACCGCCACCCGCAGCCGGTCCACGGGACCGCTGTGCTCCGGCAGCGCGGCCACCGCACGCCGCGCCGCGGCGAGCGGCTCCGGGGGAGCGGTGAACCGGGCCCCGCGTGGGAGCGTCCCCGTCCAGAGCCACTCCGCGACCTCCTCGAAGGAGTACCGCGAGGCCAGCTCCACGGCGTCCACGCCCCGGAAGTAGTAGCGGTCCGGCTCGATCAGCGTGAGGGCCGTGCGCACGGCGAGTTCCCCGGCCGGGCCCGCCGCCTCCCGCCGGCTGCGCCGGGCCAGCTCCTCCACCTCGCGCGCGTCGAAGCTGCTGCCGCGCCCGACCGGATCCCGTCGGCTCGTGAGCTGGCCGCGGCTCACGTAGGCGTACACGGTCGCGGGCTTCACCCCGAGCAGCTCGGCGGCCTGCCGCGTGGTGAGCCGTCGCTCTTCGTTCATGCACGCCAGGTTACATATATTGATTCAATCAATATTGACAAGGATTCTATCAATCATCGATGGTCGATACATGAACACCACCGACACCACTGTCGAAGTACCCCGCGGTCTGGCGGGAGTCGTGGTCACCGAGACCGAGCTCGGTGACGTCCGGGGACGCGAGGGCTTCTACCACTACCGCCAGTACTCGGCCGTCGAGCTCGCCGGGAGCCGGACCTTCGAGGACGTGTGGCACCTGATGTTCCGCGGCGCCCTGCCCGCGGAGGCCGCCGAGCGCGCCGCCTTCGCCGCCGAGACGGCCCCGCTGCGCCGGCTCCCCGACGAGGTGCGCGATGCCCTGCCCGCGCTCGCCCGGGCCACCGCGCTCTCCGGACCCCTCGCCGGGCTGCGTACCGCGCTCTCGCTGCTCGGCGCCTCCGCGGGATTCCGCCCGGTCTACGACCTCGACCCCGTCCGCCGGGCCGCCGACGCGCTGGCCGCCTGCGCCGCCGTGCCGACGCTGCTCACCGCGCTGCACAGGCTGGGTCAGGGCCTGGAGCCCGTCGAGCCCCGCGACGACCTCCCCCACGCCGCCAACTACCTCTACATGCTGACCGGGCAGGAGCCCGATCCCCTCAAGGCCCGCGCGGTCGAGCGGTATCTGATCTCCACCATCGACCACGGATTCAACGCCTCGACCTTCACCGCCCGCGTCATCGCCTCCACCGGCGCGGACGTCGCGGCCTGCCTGACCGGGGCGATCGGCGCGCTCTCCGGCCCGCTGCACGGTGGCGCCCCGAGCCGGGCCCTGGACACCCTCGACGCCATCGGCACCGTGGACCGGATCGGGCCGTGGATCCGCGAGCGGGTCCTGGCGGGTGACCGGATCATGGGCTTCGGCCACCCCGTCTACCGCACCGAGGACCCCCGCTCGCGCATGCTGCGCGACATCGCCCGCGGATTCGGCGGCCCCCTCGTGGACCTCGCCGTCGAGGTCGAGCGACAGGTCGAGGAGATACTCGCCGAACTCAAGCCGGGCCGCGAACTGCACACCAACGTGGAGTTCTACGCGGGCGTGGTCATGGAACTGTGCGGGCTCCCGCGCGAGATGTTCACCCCGACCTTCTGCGCGGCCCGCGTGGTCGGCTGGAGCGCCAACATCCTCGAACAGGCCGCCGACTCGAAGATCATCCGCCCGGCTGCGCGGTACACCGGTCCCACCCCGCCGCAGCCGGTGCCGCCGCTCGGCTGACGGAGCCTGGCTACGATCGGCCGGGTGAACAGCAGGCAGCCCATCCCCGTCGTCGTCCTCGCCGGATTCCTCGGATCCGGCAAGACCACCGTGCTCAACCACCTCCTCGCCCACCGGGGCGGCACCCGGATCGGAGTCGTCGTCAACGACTTCGGTTCGATCGAGATCGACGCCATGTCCGTGGCCGGCCAGCTCGGCGACTCGATGGTCTCCCTCGGCGGCGGCTGCCTGTGCTGCGCGGTCGACGGCAGCGAACTCGACGCCTACCTGGAGAAGCTCGCCGCGCCCGTCCACCGCATCGACGTGATCGTCATCGAGGCGAGCGGGCTGGCCGAGCCCCAGGAGATGATCCGGATGCTCATGGCCAGCGAGAACCGGGCCATCCGCTACGGGGGCATGGTCGAGGTCGTGGACGCGGCGGAGTTCGACGCGACCCGGACCCGGCACCCGGAGACCGACCGCCACCTCGCCGTCGCGGACCTGGTCGTACTCAACAAGACCGACCGGGTGGACGCCGCGGAGCGGGCCCGGATCGAGAAGGAGCTCGCCGTGCTCTGCGCCCCCGGCATCCCGGTCGTGGGCGCCGACCACGGGCGGATCGATCCGGAGCTGCTCTTCGACCGGCGGCCCTGGACCGAGACCCGCGGGCAGCTCTCCTTCGAGGACCTGCTCGCGGAGGCCGAAGACCACGACCACGACGGCGGTCACGCCCACGACGGCCACGCGCACGCCGCGTACGAAAGCGTCGGGTTCGTCTCCGAGCAGGCCCTCTCACCACGCCGGTTCATCGACTTCCTCGACCGCCGCCCCGCCGGGCTCTACCGGATCAAGGGCTTCGTCCACTTCGGTGTCCCCGGGCACGAGGAGCGGTACGAGGTCCACGCGGTCGGCCGCTTCCTCCGCTTCGCCCCGCAGCCCTGGGGGCGGGGCGAAGCGCGCCTGACGCAACTGGTCCTGATCGGCTCCGGCACCGACGGACCGGGGCTCCTGCGCGAACTGGAGGCCTGCCGCGAAGCGGCCCCGCACGAGGCGCGCCCCGAGAGCATGTGGGGTGTACTGCGGTACGTGGCCCGGCCCGCGGACCCGGAGGCCGAGGCCCCCGGAGCCGACACCCTCTAGGCGACCTCCACGCCGTACTCCCGCAGCAGGCCCTCCAGCCCGGCCCGGTAGCCCTTGCCGCCGATCACGAAGTCCCAGTCGCCGTTCGCCCGGCGCCGGAAGGACCCGAGCACCAACGCCGTCTCCCCGGCCCGGCCGTCGGAGACCTCCAGCTGCCCGGTCTCCGTGCCGGCCGCGTCCAGGAGCCGGATCCGGGCCTCGGTGAAACCGGCCAGGTCGGCGTGCGGATCGGCCTCCGGGTCGATCGCGGCCACCAGGACCAGGCGGTCGGCCGCCTGCGGCAGTGCGTCGAAGGCGACCTCCAGCGCCGCCTTGTCGGGCGCCGCGTGGGCGCGGGTGCGGACCGAACCGTCGGGCGTCCGCGGATTGTTGAAGAAGACGAAGTGGTCTTCGCTCAACACCCGGTTGCCCGCGCAGACCAGCGCGCACACGTCGAGCGCGACCGCGCCCGACCAGGACATGCCCAGCACGTTGTGGTCCGCAGAAGGAGCGGGATCGGGCGTTCGCCGCGCCGCGACGCCCGCGCCGGCGCCGTCTCCCAGGCGCCCCCGCAACCCGTACTGGTGAAGGAGCTCCACGAGCTTGTCCCCGGGAACCAACTCCAGGGGCTTGCCGTTGGCAAAGGTGTACGACCCCGGCCCGAAGGACGCGGTGGTGACCAGCACCCCCTTGTTCGCCCCCTTGTCCTGGACCGTGCCGTACAGATCCCGTACCGCCGTCGGCGGCACGGTGTTGCGGTAGCGCTTGACCTGCACCACGATCCGTCCGCCCCGGATCGGGGCCGGGTCCAGCGCCTCGACGTCCACCCCGCCGTCGCCCGACCGCTGGGTGGTCACCGCCTCCATGCCCATCGCCCGGAAGAGCTCGGCGACCAGGTTCTCGAAGGCGATCGGGTCCATCGCGAAGAGGTCGGGCTCGTCCTCGTCGCCGCCCGCGTGCCCGCCGTGGCTGACGACCCCGCCGCCGACCTCGTCGGGCCGGCGCCCGGGGCGTACCGCGGTCAGCTGGTCGGGCCGCGCCGACAGCTGCCCGCGCAAGCCTTCCACCAGGCAGTCCACCGCGCTGACCTGCTCCAGCCGCAGTTGCTCGAAGGCGGGCCGGGCCGCCGACACGGTGGCGAGGACGATCTGCGCCTCGCGGCCCGTCGCCGGATCGTGGTCGTCCACGAAACCGTTGACGACCACCGAGTCCAGCGCTCCGAACTCGTCCGCGGCGTAGAGCTCACGCACCACCAGGAGCACGCACTGCGCCAGCAGGTCCCGGTACAGCGCCCGCCGCTGCGTGGCCGGGCGGGCCGTCTCCTTGTCCTGGCCCGTACTCGACACGTACCGCACCGACTTGGCCTGCGGAACCACGGAGTACCCCGGCAGCTCCCAGTCCAGTGCCAACTGGCGCGCCCCCGGGTCGTACGCTGCCGCCACCTGCCTCGGCAGCGCCTCGGGCCAGGCCGTCGAGGCGTACAGGGCGGCCGAGAAGTACTCCACCACGGCCTCGGCGTCGCCCGCGCGCAGCCTCCCGGCCAGCTCTACCAGCCCGTCGTTGTGCCCGCGGATCCCGGCCAGCTGCTCAGCGGCCCAGCGGTCGTACTGCTGCCGGTATGCCGCCAGCTGGCGCTGCCGCTGGGCCTCAGCGGCGTTCGCGGCCTGCCAGGCCTGCGTGTACCGGGCGTGAGCCTCGCGTTCGGCCTGCGCCCGCCGGTTCGATCCGAGCGTCCAGCCCGAGCTCTGCTGGAACTGGTGCAACTGCGGCATCGGCACGGGGTGCGCCAAAGTGCCCGGGGAGAAGGGTTCGAGCCGCTCGGACCGGACCAGCCCGGCCATCCGGAACGCCGGCGCCCGGCACCCCGTGGCCAGCAGGCCCTGCAGGGCGGCGACTTCCGCCTCGATGTGCTCCGTACGCCGTCGGGCCTCGGCCTCGCGGTACTGCCGGTCGGCGGCCTGCTGCCGGCGCCGCCGACGCTCCGCCTCGCGCTGCTGGATCACCTGCGTCTGCTGTATCCGGCGCTGAGCCTCCGCCCAGTCCCCGATCACTCCGCCCGAGCGACGACTCATCAGCTCTGTTCTCCCGCCCCACCCGCCAGTGCCAAGAGGGAAAACATTAGTCGCCCTTCAGGTGGTACGTCCCCCGTCGGGCGTACCACCTGAACGCCGTCGTACGTCCTACAGCGCGGCTCCCGCCAGCGCGCCGACGGTCGCAGGCAGCGCCGTCCCCGAGCCGTCCCGGCGCGGGTCCACGGCCGGAAGCTCGGCCGGAGTGCCGTTCGCCGACGCCGCCCGGACCGGAGAGTTGCCCGCCCAGGCCAGAACCAGCACGTCCTCACCCTTCAGGAACCGCTGGCAGCGCACGCCACCGGTGGCCCGGCCCTTGCGCGGGTACTGGTCGAAGGGGGTCAGCTTCCCGGACAGCACCGAGTCGTCCAGCGTCCCGTGGGAGCCCGCCACCGTGAACACCATCGCGTCCCGGGCCGGGTCGACCGCCGAGAAGTGGATCACCTTGGCGTTGTCGGAGAGCTTGATGCCCGCCATACCGCCCGCCGGGCGGCCCTGCGGGCGCACCTGGCCCGCCGGGTAGCGCAGCAGCTGGGCGTCGTCGGTGAGGAAGACCAGGTCCTCCTCACCCGTGCGCAGCTCGACCGCGCCGACGATCCGGTCGCCGTCCTTGAGGGTGATGACCTCCAGCTCGTCCTTGTTGGCCGGGTAGTCCGGGACGACACGCTTGACCACGCCCTGTTCGGTACCCAGGGCCAGGCCCTGCGAGGACTCGTCCAGCGAGGTCAGGCAGATCACCTTCTCGTCCGCCTCCAGCCCGGTCAGGAACTCCGTGATCGGCGCTCCGCCCGCCAGGGCCGGTGCCGCCGCCGTGTCCGGCAGCTGCGGCAGGTCGATCACGGACAGCCGCAACAGGCGCCCCGCGGAGGTCACCACGCCCACCTCGGCCCGCGCCGTCGCCAGGACCTGCGAGACGATGAGGTCGTGCTTGGCGCGCTTGCCGTCCGCCTCCGCCAGCGGCTCACCGGTCACGGTGCGCGCCAGCAGGCCCGTCGAGGACAGCAGCACGCGGCAGGGATCGTCCGCGACCTCCAGCGGAACCGCCGCGATCGCCGTGCCCGCCGACTCCAGCAGCACCGTGCGCCGCTCGGTGCCGAACTTCTTCGCGACCGCCGCCAGTTCCGCGGAGACCAGCTTGCGCAGCTCGGTGTCGGACTCCAGGATCCCGGTCAGCTCGTCGATCTCGCCGGTCAGCCGGTCGCGCTCGGACTCCAGCTCGATCCGGTCGAACTTCGTGAGCCGGCGCAGCGGGGTGTCCAGGATGTACTGGGTCTGGATCTCGCTCAGCGAGAACCGCTCCATCAGCCGGGCCTTGGCCTGCGCGGAGTTGTCGCTGTCCCGGATGAGCCGGATGACCTCGTCGATGTCGATGAGCGCCACCAGCAGGCCCTCGACCAGGTGCAGGCGGTCGCGGCGCTTGGTGCGGCGGAACTCGCTGCGCCTGCGGACGACCTCGAAGCGGTGGTCCAGATAGACCTCCAGCAGCTCCTTGAGGCCGAGCGTCAGCGGCTGCCCGTCCACCAGGGCCACGTTGTTGATGCCGAAGGACTCCTCCATCGGCGTCAGCTTGTACAGCTGTTCCAGGACGGCCTCGGGGTGGAAGCCGTTCTTGATCTCGATGACCAGGCGCAGGCCGTGGGAGCGGTCGGTGAGGTCCTTGACGTCCGCGATGCCCTGGAGCTTCTTCGAACCGACCAGGTCCTTGATCTTCGCGATGACCTTCTCGGGGCCGACCGTGAAGGGCAGTTCCGTGACGACGAGGCCCTTGCGGCGCGCCGTCACGTTCTCCACCGCCACCGTCGCGCGGATCTTGAAGGTGCCGCGGCCGTTCGCGTAGGCGTCCTTGATCCCCGAGAGCCCGACGATCCGGCCGCCCGTGGGCAGGTCGGGACCCGGCACGAAGCGCATCAGCGCCTCCAGGTCCGCGTGCGGGTAGCGGATCAGGTGGCGGGCGGCCGCGATGACCTCGCCGAGGTTGTGCGGGGGCATGTTGGTGGCCATGCCGACCGCGATCCCGGACGCGCCGTTGACCAGCAGGTTGGGATACGCGGCGGGCAGCGCGACCGGCTCCCGCTCCTGGCCGTCGTAGTTGGCGGTGAAGTCGACGGTGTCCTCGTCGATCGACTCCGTCATCAGCGACGTGGCGTCGGCCATCTTGCACTCGGTGTAACGCATCGCGGCCGGCGGGTCGTCGTTGCCGAGCGAACCGAAGTTGCCGTGGCCGTCGACCAGGGGCAGCCGCATCGAGAAGGGCTGGGCCATGCGCACCAGGGCGTCGTAGATCGACGCGTCACCGTGCGGGTGGAGCTTGCCCATCACCTCGCCGACGACTCGGGCGCACTTCACGTACCCGCGGTCGGGGCGCAGACCCATCTCGTTCATCTGGTACACGATGCGGCGGTGCACCGGCTTCATGCCGTCCCGGGCGTCGGGCAGGGCACGGGAGTAGATCACCGAGTACGCGTACTCGAGGAAGGAGCCCTGCATTTCGTCGACGACGTCGATGTCGAGGATCCTCTCCTCGAAATCCTCCGGCGGCGGGGTCTTCGTGCTGCGGCGGGCCATCGCTGCGCGGCTCCTTAACCAAGAATGAGTGTGCTGGGGGTCTGACGCGGACCATTGTGGCCCGAGGCACCGACAACGCCGACTCCGACCCAGGGTGTGACCCGGGAACTTATCCGGCGGTCGACGCGCTTGCATACAGTGGCAGGTCTGACAGAAATCTCTGCATCGCGATCGAAGGGACCACATGCCCATGGGTCACACGGCCACAGCCCAGGCCGGCTCCGGCGGCCTGACAGCGACCGAACACCGGCTGGCCAACGGCTTGCGCGTGGTGCTTTCCGAGGACCACCTGACCCCGGTCGCCGCGGTATGCCTCTGGTACGACGTCGGCTCGCGCCACGAAGTCAAGGGACGAACCGGCCTGGCTCACCTCTTCGAGCACCTGATGTTCCAGGGTTCGGCGAGCGTACCGGGCAACGGTCACTTCGAGCTGGTCCAGGGCGCCGGAGGCTCCCTGAACGGCACCACCAGCTTCGAGCGCACCAACTACTTCGAGACGATGCCGACCCACCAGCTGGAGCTCGCGCTGTGGCTGGAGGCGGACCGCATGGGCTCGCTCCTGGCCGCCCTGGACGACGAGTCCATGGAGAACCAGCGCGACGTCGTCAAGAACGAGCGCCGCCAGCGGTACGACAACGTCCCGTACGGCACGGCCTTCGAGAAGCTGACCGCCCTCGCGTACCCCGAGGGCCACCCGTACCACCACACGCCGATCGGCTCCATGGCCGATCTGGACGCCGCCTCCCTGGAGGACGCGCGCGCCTTCTTCCGCACGTACTACGCGCCGAACAACGCGGTGCTGTCGGTCGTCGGCGACATCGACCCGGAGCGCACGCTCGCCTGGATCGAGAAGTACTTCGGCACCATCCCCGCGCACGACGGCAAGCAGCCGCCCCGTGACGGCTCCCTGCCCGACGTCATCGGCCGGGAGCTGCGCGAGGAGATCGTCGAGGAGGTCCCGGCGCGTGCGCTGATGGCCGCCTACCGGCTCCCGCACGACGGCACCCGCGAGTGCGACGCCGCCGACGTGGCGCTGACCGTCCTGGGCGGCGGCGAGTCCTCACGGCTCCACAACCGTCTGGTACGCCGCGACCAGACGGCCGTCGCGGCAGGCTTCGGCATGCTGCGCCTGGCCGGCGCGCCCTCCCTGGGCTGGCTGGACGTCAAGACGTCCGGCGGGGTCGACGTGCCCGACATCGAGGCGGCCGTGGACGAGGAGCTCGCGCGGTTCGCCGCCGAGGGCCCGACGGCCGAGGAGATGGAGCGCGCCCAGGCGCAGCTGGAGCGGGAGTGGCTCGACCGGCTGAGCACGGTCGCGGGCCGCGCCGACGAACTGTGCCGCTTCGCGGTGCTCTTCGGAGACCCGCAGCTGGCCCTGACCGCCGTCCAGCGCGTCCTCGCCGTCACCGCCGAGGAGGTGCAGGCCGTGGCCGCGGCCCGGCTGCGCCCGGACAACCGCGCGGTGCTGGTCTACGAGCCGATCACCGCCGACGCCGACGCCGCCGACGAGTCCGACGAGAACGACGCGAACGAGAACGAGGGGGCGGAGCAGTGAGCGACACCGCAGCCGTCACGATGACCTTCCACCCGCGCCCGCAGGCCGGGGAACCGCAGCCGTGGGCCTTCCCCGCCCCCGACCGCTCGGATCTGGCCAACGGCCTGACCCTGCTGCGCTGCCACCGCCCGGGCCAGCAGGTGATCGCGGTCGAGGTCAACCTCGCCGCCCCGCTGGACGCCGAGCCCGAGGGCCTGGACGGCGTGGCCACCATCATGGCCCGCGCGCTGTCCGAGGGCACCGACAAGCACTCCGCCGAGGAGTTCGCGGCCGAGCTGGAGCGCTGCGGCGCCACCCTCGACGCGCACGCCGACCACCCGGGCCTGCGGGTCTCCCTGGAGGTTCCGGCCTCTCGGCTGCCCAAGGCCCTCGGCCTGCTCGCCGAGGCCCTGCGCGCGCCGGCCTTCGCCGACGCCGAGGTCGACCGCCTGGTGCGCAACCGGCTCGACGAGATCCCGCACGAGCTGGCCAACCCGCAGCGCCGCGCCGCCAAACAGCTCTCCAAGGAGCTGTTCCCGGCCTCCCTGCGGATGTCCCGCCCCCGCCAGGGCACCGAGGAGACGGTCGCGCGGATCGACTCCTCGGCCGTACGCGCCTTCTACGAGGCCCACGTACGCCCCGCCACGGCCACCGCGGTGGTCGTCGGCGACCTGACCGGCATCGACCTGGACGCCGTGCTCGCGGACACCCTGGGCGCCTGGACGGGCAACGCCGCCGAGCCCCTGCCGGTGCCGCCGGTGACCGCCGACGACACCGGTCGCGTGGTCATCGTGGACCGGCCCGGCGCGGTCCAGACGCAGCTGCTGATCGGCCGGATCGGGCCGGACCGGCACGACCGGGTCTGGGCGGCCCAGGTGCTCGGCACGTACTGCCTGGGCGGCACCCTGACCTCACGCCTCGACAAGGTGCTGCGCGAGGAGAAGGGGTACACCTACGGCGTGCGCGCCTTCGGCCAGGTGCTGCGCTCGACCGCCGACGGCAAGGGCGCCTCGATGCTCGCCATCAGCGGCTCGGTGGACACACCGAACACCGGCCCGGCGCTGGAAGACCTCTGGAAGGTGCTGCGCACCCTCGCGGAGGGCGGCCTGACCGATGCCGAACGGGACGTGGCGGTGCAGAACTTGGTGGGTGTGGCCCCGCTGAAGTTCGAGACTGCGGCCTCGGTCGCCGGAACCCTCGCGGACCAGGTCGAGCAGGAGCTGCCGGACGACTACCAGGCGCAGTTGTACGCGCAGCTGGCCGAAACCGGGACGGTGGAGGCGACTTCGGCGGTCGTGAAGGCCTTCCCGGCGGACCGGCTGGTCACCGTCCTGGTCGGCGACGCGGCGCAGATCGAGGCGCCGGTGCGCGCCCTCGGGATCGGCGAGGTGAGCGTCGTCACCAACTGACGGCAGCGGTCGGCCAACTGGTCGATTCGGAAGGGGCTTCGGCGGGCTTGTCCGCCGGAGCCCTTTTTGTCCGATTGGTGGTGAGGTTGCTTTTATGTGGTGTGGCGTACGCAACAAAAAGGCGTGTCTGTTTGGCGATTGACTGATGATCCGCCTAGCGTCACCCGTGCTGCCCGTCAGTTGTACCCGCCGCGTCCGCGGCACCGGGCAGTGATCGCCGAGTCCCCGTCAGGCGCGAGCCTGGGGAGCCGGGGACCCACATGTGTCCCTGGGGTGAATCGGACCCCCTCGCAAGAGGAGGCCCGTAGGAGACCTTCCTGCTCCGAACCCGTCAGCTAACCCGGTAGGCGAGAAGGAAGGAAAGGATCAGCCCCTTCATGGCGTTTGGCAGTCGTCCCGCCGGCTCCGGTAAGCACCGTGGTTCCAGCCGTCTGAGCCGCAAGACCGCCGGCTACGCCGGCATCGCCGCCCTCGCCACCACTGGTGTCGTCGGCTCCCTCGCCGCTCCGGCCTTCGCCGCGGACAACGGCGACCACCACTCCACCCAGGACAACGCGCTCGGCGCCGTGGTCGTCGCCGAGGACCTCCAGGGTGACATCCAGGACCAGGCCGCGTCCCAGCACCGTGCCGCCGAGCACGCCGCCGCCCAGGCGCAGGCCGAGGCCGACGCCAAGCAGCGGGCCGCCGAGGCCAAGCGCCTCGCCGAGGCCAAGGCGAAGGCCGAGCGCGAAGCCGCCGAGCGTGCGGCCCGCGAGGAGGAGCGCAAGCGCCTCAACACCTTCGTCGCGCCGATCGACGGCTCGTACGTCAGCACGCAGTACAAGGCCGGCGGCGGCATGTGGTCCTCCGGCAGCCACACCGGCATCGACTTCCACGCCGCCTCCGGCACCTCCGTCCACGCGGTGGGCGCCGGCGTCGTGGTCGAGGCCGGCTGGGGCGGCGCGTACGGCAACAACGTCGTCATCAAGCACAACGACGGTACGTACACCCAGTACGGGCACATGAACTCGCTGGCCGTCTCCGTCGGCCAGCAGGTCACCGCCGGCCAGCAGATCGGCCTGTCCGGCTCCACGGGCAACTCCAGTGGCCCGCACCTGCACTTCGAGGCCCGCACCGGCGCCTCCTACGGTTCGGACATCGACCCGATCGCGTACCTGCGCTCGCACGACGTCAGCCTCTGACCCGCACCGCACCGCTTCACCGAAGGCCCCGGCTCACCGAGCCGGGGCCTTCGGCGCTCTCCGCCGGGTAAACGTTTCGCATTTCCGAGCGCTCTCGGAAATTATCGTGTGTTGCAATAGAGTCGCAGCACGCACGTGCGTGTCCCATGGGTGTGGCAGTCGGAAATAGGCGGAGGTTCGGTCTTGCGTATTCCTGCGCAGGCGGTATGCACGGCAATCCGCGACGACATCGTCTCCGGGGTCTTCGAACCGGGCGGCAGACTGACCGAGGAAGTGCTGGCCCGCCGGTACGGAGTCTCGCGCGTCCCGGTCCGCGAGGCGCTGCGGACCCTGGAGTCCGAGGGGTTCGTGACCACGCGGCGCCACGCGGGCGCCTGCGTGGCCGAGCCGACCGAACAGGAGGCCGCCGACCTCCTGGAGCTTCGGATGCTGCTGGAGCCCCTGGCGGCCGCCAGGGCGGCCCGGCGGCGTACCGAGGCCCACCTCAAGGTGCTGCGCGGGCTGGTGAGGCTCGGTCAGGAGCGGGCCAGGCGGGGCCAGGGCGAGGACCTGCGGTCCCTGGGCGCCTGGTTCCACGAGACGCTGGCCCAGGCCTCCGGGAGCCCCGGGCTGATCGCCCTGCTCACGCAGATGCGGCACAAGGTGTCGTGGATGTACGTGGTGGAGGCGCCGGCCCGGCCGGTCGAGTCGTGGGCGGAACACGGTGCGATCGTCGACGCGGTGGCGCGGGGGGACGCGGAGCGGGCCCGGACGCTGACGGCGATCCACACCGAGAGGGCGACGGCCGCGCACCGGCCGCGGCTCCGGCCGGCGGTGAGCACTTCGCAACCTGCCGTAAACATGGCGAGCGGCCGGCATTAACAGGGCCCGTATATAAAGGGGTGTATCCGGGCTCCGCTTCCGCGATTTCCGGTCGCGTGCGCGTGCCGCGCGCAGAATTGCCGGGGAGTCGAATTCCCGCGGATGCGCATTTCCGGTGGTGCCGAATTTCGACGCTTTCCGGGCTTCCGTATCCCCGGGCCGCCGAATGCGCGGTGCCCTCCCGCGCCCCGCACCGCCGTGCCCTCCCGCGCCCCGCACCGCCGTGCCCTCCCGCGCCCCGCGCCGCCGTGCCCTCCCGCGCCCCGCGCCGCCGTGTTCGCGCGCGGCCGTGTCTTCCGTGAGCCGCGGGTGACCCCGGAACCACCGGAGCCGCGGCCCCTGGTGGGGGACCGCGGCTCCGGCGGGTGTACTGCGCGGGTCGAACCCGAAGGGTCAGACGGTCTCGGGGAGCTCCTCGAGGCCCTCGGCGACCAGCTTCGCGAGGCGGTCCAGCGCGGCCTCCGCACCGTCGGCCTCGGAGGCGAGGACGATCTCCTCGCCGCCCTGGGCGCCCAGGCCCAGGACCGCCAGCATGGAAGCGGCGTTGACGGGGTCGCCGCCGGCCTTGGCGATGGTCACCGGGACGCCGGAAGCGGTCGTCGCACGGACGAAGATCGAGGCGGGACGAGCGTGCAGGCCCTCGGCCCAGCCGACGTTGACGCGGCGCTCTGCCATGGTGATGCCCTTCAGGTTCTTACGGTTGTCTAGACCAGTCTCTCACGACGCCCGGAATGGTCCGACCGACCTTCGGCCCGGATTTCCCGCCGCTCGACCTTCCCCAGCTTGCACCGCTTTGCCCCAGCCTGCCTATACGCCGCGCGAGCGCTGCCGGGCCGTTCCCGGCCGTAAGGTAGGCCCATGACCACCGAGTCGGACCCCTCGTACCCGGCCCACTGGGAAGCGGACGTCGTCCTGCGCGACGGCGGCACCGCCCGGATCAGGCCCATCACCACCGCGGACGCCGGCCGGCTGGTCAGCTTCTACGAGCAGGTCTCCGACGAGTCGAAGTACTACCGCTTCTTCGCTCCCTATCCCCGGCTCTCCGACCGCGACGTGCACCGGTTCACGCACCACGACTACGTGGACCGGGTCGGCCTCGCGGCGACCATCGGCGGGGAGTTCATCGGCACCGTCCGCTACGACCGCATCGACGCCGACGGCCGGCCCGCCACCGCACCCGCCGACGAGGCCGAGGTCGCCTTCCTCGTCCAGGACGCCCACCAGGGCCGCGGAGTGGCCTCCGCCCTGCTCGAACACATCGGCGCGGTGGCCCGCGAGCGCGGCATCCGCCGGTTCGCCGCCGAGGTGCTGCCCGCCAACACCAAGATGATCAAAGTGTTCACGGACGCCGGCTACCAGCAGAAGCGCAGCTTCGAGGACGGCTCCGTCCACCTCACCCTCGACCTCGAACCGACCGCCGAGTCCCTCGCCGTGCAGCGCGCCCGCGAACAGCGCGCCGAGGCCCGCTCGGTGCAGCGGCTGCTCGCCCCCGGCTCGGTCGCGGTGATCGGGGTCAGCCGCTCCGGCGCGGGCGTGGGCGCCGCCGCGCTGCGCAACCTGCGCGACAGCGGCTTCCACGGCCATCTCTACGCCGTCAACGAGCAGGTCACGCTCGACCTGCTCGACGGCGTGCGGGCCTACCGCACGATCGACGCCATCGGAGCCCCCGTCGACCTCGCCGTGATCGCGGTTCCGGCGGACCGGGTCCCCGAGGTGGTGGCGGCCTGTGGCGAACACGGGGTGCAGGGGCTCGTGGTGCTGTCCGACGGCTACGGGGAGAGCGGCCCGGCCGGGCTCGCCCGCCAGCGCGAACTGGTGCGCCAGGTACGCTCGTACGGGCTGCGGCTGATCGGTCCGAACGCCTACGGGGTGATCAACACCGCGCCCGAGGTGGAGCTCAACGCCTCGCTGACCCCCGCGCCCCTCCCGATGCGGGGCCGGATCGGCCTGTTCACGCAGTCCGGGGCGATCGGGATCGCGCTGCTCTCCGCCCTGCTCCGGCGCGGCGAGGGCCTGTCCTCCTTCGTCTCCGCGGGGAACCGGGCCGACGTCTCCGGCAACGACATCCTCCAGTACTGGTACGACGACGAGGCGACCGACGTCGCCCTGCTGTACCTGGAAACCCTGGGCAACCCGCGGAAGTTCACCCGCCTCGCCCGCCGGACCGCCGCCGAGAAGCCGGTCGTCGTCGCCAGGGGCGGCCGCCACACCCCGGCCGGGCACGTGGTCCCGGGCACCCGGCTGCCCGACGCCACCGTCTCCGACCTGCTGCGGCAGGCGGGCGTGATCCGGGTCGACACGGTGACGGAGCTGGTGGACGTCGGCCTCCTGCTGGCCGCGCAGCCGCTGCCCGCCGGGCCCCGGATCGCGATCCTCGGCAACTCCGAGTCCCTCGGGGTCCTCACGTACGACGCCTGCCTGGCCCAGGGGCTGCGCCCGCTGCCGCCGCTCGACCTGACGACGGCGGCCTCGCCCGAGGACTTCCGCGCGGCGCTCGTCTCGGCGCTGGCCTCCGGCGACTGCGACGCGGTGGTGGTCACCGCCATTCCGTGGGTGAGCGGGCACGCGCTGGCCGACGACCTGGCCGATTCCCTGCGGGAAGCCGTGGCCGAGGTGCCGGGCAAGCCCGTGGCCGTGGTGCACGTGGAGCTCGGCGAACTGGTGGACGCGCTGTCCGCCACGCGGGGCCCCGCCCCCTCCGCGCCCCTGCCCGAACCGGGACTCCGCCCCCGGCCCCGCGCCGGGGCAACCGGCGAGGTCGGTGAGGTCGGCGAGGTCCGCGAGGTCGGCGGGGCGGGCACCGCAGGGGGCCGGATCCCCAGCTATCCCGCCGCCGAGCGGGCCGTACGCGCCATCGCCGAAGCCGTCCGCTACGGACAGTGGCGGCGGGCCAACGCCGAGGCCGGGCACGTCCCCGAATACGACGACATCGACGAGCCCGGCGCCGCCGCCCAGCTGGCCCGTCTGCTGGCCGACGTCGACGGCGGAGCCGTGCTCACCCTGACCGAGTGGGACGCCCGCGAGCTCCTCGGGCGTTACGGCATCCGCGTCCTGCCCGCCCTGCCCGCGCCCAGCCCCGACGCTGCCGTCCGGGCCGCCGGGGTACTCGGCTACCCGGTCGCCCTCAAGACCACCGCCCCGCACCTGCGCCACCGCGCGGACCTGGGCGGCGTACGGCTCGACCTCCGGAACGAGGCCGAGCTGAGGCACTCGTACCAGGACCTCACCGGCCTGCTGGGCAAGCCCTCGGAGCTCCAGCCGGTGGTCCAGGCGATGGTGCCCCGCGGGGTCGACACGGTCGTCCGCTCCGTCATCGACCCGGCCGCGGGCGCCGTCCTCTCCTTCGGGCTCGCCGGCGTCGCCTCCGAACTGCTCGGGGACACCGCCCACCGCCTGGTCCCGGCCACCGACCGGGACGCCGCCGGACTGATCCGGTCCATCCGGACCGCACCCCTCCTCTTCGGCTGGCGGGGCAGCGCCCCCGTCGACACCCCCGCTCTGGAGGAGCTGCTCCTGCGCCTGTCCCGCCTCGTCGACGACCACCCCGAGGTGACGGGCGTCTCCCTGGAGCCCGTGGTCGTCGCCACCGAGGGACTCTCCGTGCTGAGCGCCACCGTCCGCATCGCGCACCCGCCCGCCCGCGGCGACCTCGGGCCGAGGACCCTCCCCAGTTACTGAGCGGGTACGGAGAGGTCGGGGCGCCCCGTGCGGGCCTTAGGATGGACCTCATGGCGAAATCCGGTACGACGACCCAGGGGCTGCGCACGGCGATCGAGCGCAGCGGCTACTACCCGGCCCTCGTGGCCGAGGCCGTGGAGGCCGCGGTGGGCGGCGAGCCGATTTCGTCGTACCTGGTCCACCAGGAGACGACCTTCGACTCCAACGAGGTGCGCCGCCACGTCACCGTGCTGGTCCTGACCGGAAACCGCTTCATCGTCAGCCACACCGACGAGCAGGCCGCCGACGCCGGGTCCCCGTCCCCGTACGCGACCACCTCCACCGAGTCGGTCAAGCTCTCCAGCATCTCCTCCGTGGTCCTCAGCCGCGTCGTCGCCAACCCGGAGTCCTACACCCCCGGCACCCTGCCCCGCGAGGTCGTCCTGACCATCGGCTGGGGCGCGGTCTCCCGGATCGACCTGGAGCCGGCCGCCTGCGGCGACCCGAACTGCGACTCCGACCACGGCTACACCGGCAACTCCACCGCCGACGACCTCAGCCTTCGGGTCAGCGAGGCGGGCGACGGCCCGGAGGCGGTGCGCCAGACCCTGGTCTTCGCGCAGGCGCTCAGTGAGGCGACGGCGGCCACCTCCACGTCCACCCCCGCCCGCTGATGGCGTACCCCGCCGCGCAGAACTGGGCGGACGAGCCGGAGCTGCTGGACCTCGCGGCCGCGCCCGTCCCCGAGTACGGCTTCGGTTCGCTCGCCGACCTGCTGCCCACCCTCGTGGCCGGCCAGGGCGTCCCGGGCTTCACCACCTCCCTCGCGGAGCTGACCCCGGCGGACCGGAACTGCGTCTTCCTGGTCGACGGCATGGGCTGGGAGCAGATCAAGACCCACCCGGACGAGGCCCCGTACCTCACCTCCCTGCTCGCGGGCTCACGCGGCGGCACGGGCCGCCCGATCACCGCGGGCTTCCCGGCGACCACCGCCACCTCGCTGGCCTCGGTGGGCACGGGCCTGCCGCCCGCCCGCCACGGCCTGCCGGGCTACGCCGTGCGCAACCCGGCCAGCGGCGAGCTGATGAACCAGCTCCGCTGGCAGCCGTGGACCGCGCCGAAGCCGTGGCAGCCGTACCCGACCGTCTTCCAGCTGGCCGACAAGGCCGGGGTGCACACCGCGCAGGTGTCCTCGCCCGCGTTCCAGACCACCCCGCTCACCAAGATCGCGCTGTCCGGCGGCACCTTCCACGGCCGGATGACCGGCGAGGAGCGGATGGACCTCGCGGCGATCCAGCTGGCGGCCGGCGACCGCTCGCTCGTGTACACCTACTTCAGCGAGCTCGACGGGGCCGGCCACCGCCACGGCGTGGACTCCGACGCCTGGCGCGGCCAGTTGATGCTGGTCGACCGGCTCGTGCAGCGCCTCGCCGAGCAACTGCCGCCGCGCACCGCCCTGTACGTGACCGCGGACCACGGCATGGTCGACGTCCCCTTCGACGAGGACTCCCGGATCGACTTCGACGAGGACTGGGAACTGGGCGCGGGCGTGGCCCTGCTCGGCGGCGAGGGCCGGGCCCGGCACGTGTACGCCGTGCCGGGGGCCGAGGCCGACGTGCTGACCGTGTGGCGCGAGGTGCTCGGCGACCGGTTCTGGGTCGCGAGCCGTGAAGAGGCCCTGGAGCTGGGCTGGTTCGGGCCGCCGGGGGAGTGCGACGAGCGCGTGCTCGGCCGGATCGGCGACGTCGTGGCCGCCGCCCAGGCGGATGTCGCGATCACCGCCTCGCGCAACGAGCCCAACGAGTCCGCCCTCGTCGGCATGCACGGCTCCATGACCGCGGCCGAGCAGCTCGTCCCGTTGCTCGAGATCCGCACCTGACCGACCCCCTCCCTGCCCTCCCCTCCTGGCCCTCCCCTCTTGCCCACGACCGGAAAGGTCCCGTACTTCCCATGCCCGAGCTGGTGTTCTTCTCCGGAACGATGGACTGCGGAAAGAGCACTCTGGCGCTCCAGATCGCCCACAACCGCGACGCGCGGGGGCTGCAGGGCGTGATCTTCACCCGTGACGACCGGGCGGGCGAGGGCAAGCTGTCGTCCCGCCTCGGCCTGGTGACGGAGGCGGTCGAGGCGCCGGAGGGCATGGACCTGTACGCGTACCTGGTCGCCCAGCTCTCCAAGGGCGGCAAGGCCGACTACGTGATCGTGGACGAGGCCCAGTTCCTGGCGCCTGCCCAGATCGACCAACTGGCCCGGATCGTCGACGACCTCGGGCTGGACGTCTTCGCCTTCGGCATCACCACGGACTTCCGCACCAAGCTCTTCCCCGGCTCGCAGCGGCTGATCGAGCTGGCGGACCGCCTCGAACAGCTCCAGGTCGAGGCCCTGTGCTGGTGCGGCGACCGCGCCACGCACAACGCCCGTACGGTGGGCGGGGAGATGGTCGTCGAGGGCGCCCAGGTCGTCGTCGGTGACGTGAACCGCCCGGCGGAGGAGATCGGCTACGAAGTGCTGTGCCGCCGCCACCACCGCCGCCGCATGACCTCGGCCGTGGCCCGCGCGGGCGCCCTCTCCCCGGACGTCCTCCCCGTCAACCACCCCTGACCGTCCGCACCCGGGTCAGTCGCGGGGCCGGGAACGGATGAGGGTGAAGACCGCGCCCTCCGGGTCCGCGACCGTCGCCACCCGGCCGCCGATGCCCTCGTGGGGCGGTTCCAGGATCCGCCCGCCCAGCTCGCTGACCCGGGCGGCGGCAGCGTCGGTGTCCTCGACCTCGAAGTACGTCATCCAGTGCGGGCCACGGTCGTGCGGCAGCGAGCGGCCGACGCCGTGCACGGCGGCCACCGGGCGGCCCTCCAGGTGCAGCGTCAGGTAGTCGAAGTCGTCGGAGGCGGTGGAGTGCGTCTGGGCCTCGTGGCCGAAGACGTGCTCGTAGAACTTGCCGACCGCCGAGGTGTCCTGGGTGACCAGCTCGTTCCAGACCGGGGTACCCGGGGCGCCGTGCAGCCGGGTGCCGAGGTGGCTCTGTGCCTGCCACAGCCCGAAGATCGCGCCCAGCGGGTCGGAGCAGATGGCCACCCGCCCCGCGACGCCCGCGTCCAGCGGCCCCACCGCGACGGTGCCGCCGCACGCCCGGATCGTCTCCGCCGTGGCATCGGCGTCGTCCGTGGCGAGGTACGTGGTCCAGGCGACCGGAAGGTGCCGGTCCGGCGGCATCTCGCCGATGCCGGCCACCTCGCGGCCGTCCAGCAGGGCCCGGACGTACGGGCCGAGCTGTTCCGGGCCCGGTACGTACTCCCAGCCGAACAGGTCGGCGTAGAAGTCCTCGGTGGACCCCAGGCCGTGCACCATGAGGCTCACCCAGCACGGGGTGCCGGGCGTGCGCCGGGTTGCTTCCGCTGCCTCGGTCATGTCAGCCGTCTCCTCCGTCGTGCCGCTTACCGGTGCTGATGCTTCCACTCCGGGGGGCTCGACGCGCCCCGACCGGCCGCGTCGCGGGGGCCCGGGAGAGAGATGACCGGATCGGTTCGCACCTGCGGTGTCGGGCTTGTTACGGGGGTGCCGGGCGGGGAGGAAGATGGGCCGCATGACTGCGAAAACTGCGATCCTCTCCGCCGCCGAACTGGCGAGCGAGCTGGCCGGATCCCGGCCGCCGGTGCTGTTGGACGTCCGCTGGCAGCTGGGCGGCCCCGACCAGCGCCCCGCCTACGAGGCCGGCCACCTGCCCGGGGCGGTGTACGTCGACCTCGATCGCGAACTGGCAGGTCCGGCGGGGTCGGGCGGGAGGCACCCGCTGCCGGACCCGGATGCCTTCGGAGCGGTGATGCGGCGGGCCGGCGTCTCGGCGGACGTGCCGGTGGTCGTGTACGACGGCGGCCAGGGCTGGGCGGCCGCCCGCGCGTGGTGGCTGTTGCGCTGGACGGGTCACACGGACGTGCGGGTACTGGACGGGGGCCTGGCCCGGTGGACGTCGGCGGGGGGCGATGTGACGGCCGACCGGGTGACTCCCGCGGAGGGCGATTTCAAGCCAAGTCCGGGAGCGGTCGGGCTGCTGGACGCTGACGGAGCGGCCGCGCGGGCACGCGAAGGGGTGCTCCTGGACGCGCGTGCGGGGGAGCGGTACCGCGGGGAGGTCGAGCCGATCGACCCGGTCGGCGGCCACATCCCGGGCGCCGTGTCGGCCCCGACCACGGAGAACGTGGATCCGGACGGCCGGTTCCGGCCGGCGGACGTCCTGCGGGCACGCTTCGCCGCCCTCGGTGCCGCGGAGGGCACCCCGGTGGGGGTCTACTGCGGGTCCGGGGTCTCCGGCGCGCACGAGGTCCTCGCGCTGGAGGTGGCGGGAATCCCCTCCGACCTCTACGCGGGCAGCTGGTCGGAGTGGACCACGGACCCGGCCCGGCCGGTCGCCACGGGTCCGCACCCCGAGTAGCCCAGGAGGAGGCGCCGCCGCCCACGGGTAGCCGAGCAGGAGGCGCCGCCGCCGGGTGGTTCAGAAGGTGCCGCCGCCGGGGAGGCCCGGTGGCGGCGCTATTCCTGCTTCTTGCGGCGGGTGCCGAAGACGATCTCGTCCCAGCTGGGTACCGCCGCGCGGCGCCCGGGGCGGACCCCGTCGGCCTCGGCCTGCCGGTCGGTGGTGCCCGTCAGCCGGTCGCGGTGACCTGCCACCGTGCGGGGCATCAGGACATCGGCGTACGCGGAACCCGCGCCCGCCGAGGCGGCCGGGGCCGGAGGCTCCTCCACCTCGGCCTCCTCCGCCGGGGGTTCGGTCCGGTCCGGGACGACCATGTCCCCGCGGAAGCTCGGGACCGCCTCCAGCAGGCTGGTCAGGGTGTCCCGTTCCTCTTCCGGGTCCGGCTGGGGGGCCGTCGGCCGCTCCAGCTGGCGGTCGAGGGCACGGTCCAGCGGCCGGTCGCGCGGCAGCCGCGCGATCCTCGGCACGAAGGGGAAGCTCGGCTCCGGCGGCGCCGGCAGGTCGTCCGACTCGCCGATCAGCGAGCGGGCCTCGTCGTCCACGGCCACGACCAGTCGGCGCGGAGGGTCGTACGTCCAGCTCGCCGAGTGCGGCTCACCGGCGACCAGGTAGACGAGCAGGACCTCCCAGGTGCCGTCGTCGCGGCGCCAGGAGTCCCACTGGACGGACTCCTTGTCGGCCCCGCGCAGGCTCAGCCGCTCCTGCACGGCCTCGCCGAGCTGGGGGCCGGTGTTCTCGCCGGGGCGGCGTACCGGGGTCTTGCGGGCGCGCTCGGCCATGAACGCGCGCTCGGCGAGCACCGGGCCTTCGAAGCGGCGTACGCGGTCGACGGGGATGCCGGCGAGTTGAGCGACCTCCTCCGCGGAGGCACCGGCCCGTATGCGGGCCTGGATGTCGCGGGGGCGGAGGTGGCTCTCCACCTCGATCTCGATCTGGTTCAGGCGCGCGCGGTCGTTGCGCACGGCGGCCCGCAGCCGTTCGTCGATCGGAAGCGTGTACTCCGTGCTGTCCCCAGCCTTGAGCACCAGTCGTGTGCCGTCATTTGAGACGGCCACGACACGCAGTTCGGGCATGGGGACCTCCCGGGTGGTGCCTGCCGACGTCACGTGCGTCGCTGCTTCCGCTAGTCGAGTGTGGCCTGCCCGGGTGCAGCCTGCCACAACCTTGCCGAGTTAAACCGGCGTGTCGGGCATGCGCCCTTGATCGCCGTTATGGCACGGTTACCTGTTGGGCACGCACAGTGACCGAGCGATTACTGTGCGCAGCAGGAATCCGTGCGATACCGCGGCATCACCGGTCTTCGAGTGCCGTTTTCCATCAATTCGGCCCCCTCTCCCGAATCCGGACATCCGTAAGGAAGGACGAACCCAGGGCTCGTCACAGTACTCCATTCGGGCCACCTGGGTGGACCGCCGCGCCGCCGAACTTCTCCCGGACGGTGGGAGTTGGCCTGCCCTCCGGCGGGGCCCACCTGCACCCGTGTCTGTTTCCAGGTGTCTTGTTTCACAGAATCCCCATAAACGGAACTATCCGTTTCGATCGGGTGTCCGTAACTGCTGAAGGCTTCCGGCACAGGAGGGTCAGGGCACACAGGGGATGGCGATGGGTCACAAGACGGCGCACGACGGTGAACCGGAGAAGGGGAAGCTCGACCTGAGCGCGGCTCAGGTGGCCGGCAGCTCCCTCGCCACCGTCGCGGCCGCCCTCCTCGCCTCGAAGATGGGCGTCTACGGGACCATCCTGGGCGCCGGTTTCGTCAGCGTCGTCGCCACGGCCGGCGGACCCGTCATCCAGCACTTCTTCCGGCGCACCGGCGATCACCTGCGCGAGACCGCCCGCCCCGGGGCCCGCCGGGCGCCGCTCCCCGGTGACGCCGCGCCCGGCGGGGAGTTCGGCGGGGCCACCGTGTACGGCACCCGGGTGCGGGGCGGGAAGCGCACGGCGGTCGCGGCCGCCACCGTCTTCGCCCTCTCCCTGGGCGCCCTCGGGACCTACGAGGCGGTGGCCGGCACCTCCGTCAGCGCGGGCGGCGGCACCGTCCTCTCCGGAGGCACGCGCAAGGCGCCCGACCACGAGCCCCCGCGGCCCGGGGAGAGGAAGGGCGCCGGTGACAAGGACGGGAAGGCCCCGGGGTCCGGGACCTCCCCGGACCCCTCGTCCTCACAGAGCGGTGGCGGCCGGAGCCCGAGCCCCGGTCCGGGCACCCCGGACCCGGGCGGCAGTGCGCCCGGCCCGTCCCCCTCGCCGTCGCAGCACAGCCCGGCGCCGGCGACCACACCGGCGCCCACCCCGACGTCCACCCCGGACGGGACCGCGGGTCCGGACAGCCCGACACCCGCCGGGCAGGGCGCGGGCGCCCCCTGAACTCACTCGCCCAGCACGCGCCGCACGTAGTCGTTGCCGAACACCCGGTCCGGGTCCAGCCGGTCGCGGAGCGCGGTGAACTCGGCGAACCGCGGATAGACCCGGGCGAGGTACTCCGCGTCCCGCGTGTGCACCTTGCCCCAGTGCGGCCGGCCGTCGAGCGCGGTGAAAATGCGCTCGGCCGCCGTGAAGTACGCCTGGTAGGGGGTGCCCCGGTACATGTGCACCGCGATGTACGCCGTATCCCGGCCCGAGGCCGTCGACAGCGTGATGTCGTCCGCGGGGGCCGTTCGCACCTCGACCGGGAAGCTGATCCGCATCCCGGAGCGGTCGACCACGGCCCGCAGCTCCCGCAGCGCCTCGACCACCCGCTCGCGCGGCAGCGCGTACTCCATCTCCACGAACCGCACCCGGCGCGGACTGGTGAACACCTTGTACGGGATGTCCGTGTAGGTGCGCGCCGACAGGGCGCGGCTGGCCACGCGGGCGATGGCGGGGATGGTGGCCGGGACCGCGCGGCCCAGCGAGTTGACCGCCTGGAAGACGCCGTTGGACAGCAGCTCGTCCTCGATCCAGGCGCTCACCGGTCCGGGCGGGGCGGCGGGGCCCTGGCTGCGGTTGTTCCGCTTGGTGTTGCAGTTGCCGGTGTGCGGGAACCAGTAGAACTCGAAGTGCTCGTTCTCCGCGAAGTGCTGGTCGAACTCGGCCGTCACCCGGTCGAAGCCCATGGGCTCCTCACGGGCGGTCAGGAAGAAGAGCGGCTCCACGGCGAAGGTGATCGAGGTGACGATGCCCAGCGCGCCGATGCCCAGCCGGGCCGCCGCGAACACCTCGGGGTTCTCCTTATCGGAGCACGTGAGCAGCCGGCCGTCGGCGGTGACCAGTTCCAGGCCGCGGATCTGGGCGGCGATGGAGGCCGAGTCGCGGCCGGTGCCGTGGGTGCCCGTGCTGGTGGCGCCGGAGACCGTCTGCTCCATGATGTCGCCCATGTTCGTGAGCGACAGGCCCTCCCGGGCCAGGGCCACGTTCAGGTCCTTCAGGACCGTGCCCGCCGCCACCGTGACGGTGCCGGCCTCGCGGTCGATCGAGGTGATCCCGGCCAGCGCCTGCGGGCGTACGAGCACCCCGTCGGTGGCGGCGGCCGCGGTGAAGGAGTGGCCGGTGCCGACCGCCTTCACCCGAAGTCCCTGTCCGGCGGCCCGGCGGACCGCCTCCTGGAGCTCCCCGACCGAGGCCGGGGTCACCACGCGTGCGGGCCGGGCGGACACGTTGCCCGCCCAGTTACGCCACGTGGTCTGGCTGTTCTTCCCTGCTGTCGCCGTCCCCATCGCTAGCTGGCTCCTCCCCTTGCGCCGGCCTCGTCAGCCGGCGGTAACCCGCGAACGCCACCGCCGCCGCGGCCACCCCCGACGCGATGGAGACGACGTACCCGCGCTGCGCGCCGGCCGCGTCGATGACCAGTCCGGTCACGGAGGAGCCGATCGCGACGCCGACCGCGAGGCCGGTGCTGATCCAGGTCATGCCCTCGGTCAGCTTCGCGCGTGGTACGTGCGCCTCGATCAGGGCCATCGTGGTGATCATCGTGGGAGCGATGGCGAGGCCCGAGACGAAGAGCGCCACGGCCAGAAACGGAAGGTTCCCGGCCAGTAGGAGGGGGATCATACTCACGGCCATCGCACATATGCCCAGTACCCACCTGTGTTCGGTCCGGCCCTTGAGATGGAGCAGGCCGAAGACGATTCCGGCGATACAGGACCCGAGGGCCCAGATGGCCAGGACGTAGCTGGCGTAGGGCTTGTGGCCCTGTTCCTCGGCGAAGGCCAGGGTGGACACGTCGATGGAGCCGAAGATCGAGCCGGTCGCCACGAAGGTGGCCGTCAGCACCTGCAGGCCGGGGGAGCGGAGGGCCGAGGTGCGGTCCGTGTGTTCGTCGCGCGGGTGCGGCGCGGGCTCGGTGGCGCACTGCGCGGTGAGCAGCCAGACGCCGGCGAACAGGCAGACGGCGGCGATCAGGGGTCCGGCCTCGGGGAACCAGACGGTGGACAGCATGATGGCGATGATCGGGCCGAAGATGAAGCAGACCTCGTCGATCACGGACTCGAAGGAGTACGCGGTGTGGAGCTCGCGCGGGGACTCGCGGTAGATGACGGTCCAGCGGGCGCGGACCATCGAGCCCACGCTCGGTACGCAGCCCGCGATCGCGGCGCACACGAACAGCGTCCAGTCGGGCCACCCGCTCGCGGCGGCCACCAGCAGCACGGCCACCGAGGCCACCGAGACCGCCGTCGCGGGGCGCAGGACCCGCCGCTGGCCGTACTGGTCCACCAGGCGGGAGACCTGCGGGCCGAGGACCGCTGCGGCGAGGGCGAGGGTGCCGGTGAGCGCGCTGGCCATCGCGTACCGGCCGGTGATCTCGGAGATCATCGTGAGGATGCCGACCCCGACCATGGAGATCGGGAGCCGGCCTATGAGGCCGGCCGCGCTGAAGGCCTTGCTTCCGGGGGCCGCGAAGATCGCGCGGTAGGGACTGGGCAACGGCTCTCCGTAAGGGACGTCATCGGCTCGTACAGGTTACGACTGCCGACCGGGCACCCGCACGGGGAAAGATCCCGGACAAGGAAACTTAGGGTCACCTTACCTGTGATGCCCGGCCGGGTCCCGGCCGGGGCGGTTCCCGCGCGCGGAGGCCGGGTGGCAGGATTCGATCCATGTCAGACCAGCTCCGTCCGCCCGCCGGCGGGCCCGCCGCCCCGTACGACGCCCTCCTGCTGCTCTCCTTCGGGGGTCCCGAGGGACCCGACGACGTCGTGCCGTTCCTGGAGAACGTCACGCGCGGGCGCGGCATCCCGCGCGAGCGGCTGCGGGAGGTCGGGCAGCACTACTTCGGCTTCGGCGGGGTCAGCCCGATCAACGGGCAGAACCGCGAACTGCTGGACGCGCTGCGCAAGGACTTCGCCGAGCACGGGCTGGACCTGCCGGTCTACTGGGGCAACCGCAACTGGGCCCCGTACCTGACCGACGTGCTGCGCGAGATGGCCGCCGACGGGCGCCGCCGCATCGCCGTTCTCGCGACCAGCGCGTACGCCTCGTACTCGGGCTGCAGGCAGTACCGCGAGAACCTCGCCGACGCACTGGCCGCGCTCGCCGGGGAGGGGGTGACGGAGCTGCCGCGCGTGGACAAGCTGCGGCACTACTTCAACCACCCGGGCTTCGTGCGGCCGATGATCGACGGGGTGCTCGCCTCGCTGGCCGGGCTGGCGCCGGAGGTACGTGCCGGAGCGCACCTGGTCTTCACCACGCACTCCATCCCGACCGCGGGCGCCGACACCTCGGGACCGGTCGGGGAGCACACCGGGCACGGCGAGGGCGGCGCGTACGTCAGGCAGCACCTGGACGTCGCACGGGTCATCGCGGAAGCCGTGCGCGCCGAGACGGGCACCGATCGGCCCTGGGAGCTCGTCTACCAGTCGCGCAGCGGCGCCCCGCACATCCCGTGGCTGGAGCCGGACATCTGCGACCACCTGGAGGCCCTCCACGGGGCGGGAGCGCCGGCGGCGGTGATGGTGCCGATCGGTTTCGTCTCGGACCACATGGAGGTCCTGTACGACCTCGACACGGAGGCGACGGCGAAGGCCGCGGAGCTGGGGCTGCCGGTCGCCCGGTCGGCCACGGTCGGTGCCGACCCGCGGTTCGCCGCGGCCGTACGCGAACTCGTGCTGGAGCGGGCCGCGGCCGAACGGGGCGAGTCCGTCGAGCGGTGCGCGCTGGGGCTGCTGGGCGCGAGCCACGACCTGTGCGCCGTGGGCTGCTGCCCGGCGCGGTCACCCCGGCCGGCGGCCGCGGGCGCCGACAGCCCCTACCCCCATTGAGGCCCCGCACCCCGCTGAGGCCGTACCCCGCTGAGGAGTGGACCGTGATTTCCGAAGAGCTGAAGGCCGAACTGCTGGACGTGGGCCTGCGGGCCGCCCGGCAGGCCGGGGCGCTCCTGCGCGACGGCAGGCCGGCCGATCTGGCGGTGGCCGCGACGAAGAGCAGCCCGATCGACGTGGTGACCGAGATGGACATCGCGGCCGAGAAGCTGATCACGGGCATCCTCGCCGAGCGGCGGCCCGCGGACGGACTGCTGGGCGAGGAGGGCGCGGACACCCCCGGGACGAGCGGGGTGCGGTGGGTCGTCGACCCGCTGGACGGGACCGTGAACTACCTGTACGGCCTCCCGAGCTGGGGCGTGTCCATCGCGGCCGAGTACCGGGGCGAGACCGTCGTGGGCGTCGTGGCGGCGCCGATGCGCGGCGAGACGTACCACGCGGTGCTCGGCGGCGGGGCGTGGCTCGGTACGGCGCGGCTCGCCTGCCGGGCGGCGGCGCCGCTGGACCAGGCGCTGCTCGGGACCGGCTTCGCGTACGTCCAGGCCCGGCGGGCCCACCAGGCCGAGGTCGTGGCAGGGATCATCCCGGTGGTACGGGACATCCGGCGGGGCGGGTCGGCGGCGCTGGACCTGTGCGACGTGGCCGCCGGGCGGCTGGACGGGTACTACGAGCGGGGGCTGAACCCGTGGGACCTGGCCGCGGGTGAGCTGATCGCCCGGGAGGCCGGGGCCGTGACCGGGGGGCGCCCCGGCGAGCGGGCCTCGGGGGAGCTGGCCCTGGCGGCCACCCCGGCGGTCTTCGCCTCCCTCCAGCCGCTGCTGGACGAGGCCGGGGCCTGGCACGACTGACGCCGCGGCGGTGCCGTCGTGGAATGAGGGAACCCCGGCCGCCGGGTGACGGCGGCCGGGGTTCGGGGTGCAGGGTCAGGCGGCGCTGACGGACACGGGGACCCCGTGCTCGGCGGCGAGGCGCTGGAGGTCTTCCAGCTCCGCCAGTTCCACTTCCGCGAGGAAGTCGTCGCCCGCCTCGCGGGCCATCCTGAGGTCCGACTGCGTGGCCCTGATGCGCTGCAGGAGACCCGCGGTGAATGCGTCCATGGTGGGTTCGCCCCCTCTTCGTGGGTCGGCGGCGGCACGTGGCAGTCCGCCGTCAGGGAGTGGATGGGGTGTGGAGACGTCCTCCCCGGCACCCCGGTCCCAGAAACCTCGTGAGCCGAGGTAATCCTCACTCCCGCCCCGTCCGCCTCCCTGTGAGCGTCGCCTTACAGCCGGTTTACGGCCGAAACGGGCAGGATGGACGACGCAACACACGTGTGCCCTGCCGGGCCCTGAGGAAGGAAACGACGTGCGCGTACTCGTCGTCGAGGACGAGCAGCTGCTCGCCGATGCGGTGGCCACCGGGCTGCGCCGGGAGGCCATGGCAGTGGACGTCGTGTACGACGGCGCCGCCGCCCTGGAGCGCGTCGGAGTCAACGACTACGACGTGGTCGTGCTCGACCGGGACCTCCCGCTCGTGCACGGTGACGACGTCTGCCGGAAGATCGTCGAGCTCGGCATGCCCACCCGCGTGCTGATGCTGACCGCCTCCGGCGACGTCAGCGACCGCGTGGAGGGGCTGGAACTGGGGGCGGACGACTACCTGCCGAAGCCCTTCGCCTTCACCGAGCTGACGGCCCGCGTGCGGGCGCTCGGGCGGCGCACCACCGTCGCGCTGCCGCCCGTACTGGAGCGGGCCGGCATCAAGCTGGACCCGAACCGGCGTGAGGTGTTCCGCGAGGGCAAGGAGGTGCAGCTGGCGCCGAAGGAGTTCGCGGTGCTGGAGGTGCTCATGCGCAGCGAGGGGACCGTCGTTTCCGCCGAGCAGCTGCTGGAGAAGGCATGGGACGAGAACACCGACCCCTTCACCAACGTGGTGCGGGTGACGGTCATGACCCTGCGGCGCAAGCTGGGGGAGCCGCCGGTCATCGTGACCGTGCCTGGCTCCGGGTACCGGATCTGACGCGGGTGGCAACGAGTCCGGCGCCACCTGCGGCGCCTCCGAAACCGACCTGGGACCCCGGCCAGCCCGAGGGTCCCTTCCCTTGGCTGCGGCCGACGATCCGGATACGCCTCACGCTGCTCTACGGCGGGATGTTCCTGATCGCGGGCATTCTGCTGCTGTCGATCATCTACCTGCTGGCGGCGCAGGCCCTGCGCGAGGGCAACGCGCTCATGTACGAGATCGTCGGCGGCCAGAACGTCAAGGTCACCAGCCCCACCTGCCCCGTGGTGAGCATCAACCAGTCGTACGACCAGTTCAACTCGGCGATGAAGGCGTGTGCGCTGGAGCAGCGCCGCCACGCGCTGGACGACCTGCTGAGCCGCTCGCTGATGGCCCTGCTGGGGCTGAGCATCATCGCCTTCGCCTTCGGCTACGCGATGGCCGGCCGCGTGCTCTCGCCGCTGGGCAAGATCACCCGGACCGCCCGCCGCGTGGTGGGCTCCGACCTGACCCGGCGGATCGAGCTGGACGGGCCGGACGACGAGCTCAAGGAGCTCGCCGACACCTTCGACGAGATGCTCGACCGGCTGGAGCGGGCCTTCACGGCCCAGCAGAGGTTCGTCGCGAACGCCTCGCACGAGCTGCGCACCCCGCTGGCGATCAACCGGACCCTGCTGGAGGTGCACCTGTCCGACCCCGGGGCTCCGGTGGAGCTCCAGCAGCTCGGGAAGACGCTGCTCGCCACCAACGAGCGCAGCGAGCAGCTGGTCGAGGGCCTGCTGCTGCTGGCCCGCAGCGAGAACCAGATCGTCGAGCGCAAGCCCGTGGACCTGGCGGAGGTGGCCTCGCGCGCCCTCGACCAGGCGCGCGGGGAGGCCGAGGCGAAGGGCGTGGAGATCCGCGGCGAGCGCGCCCCGGCCGTCGTCCAGGGCAACGGCGTCCTGCTGGAGCGGATCGCCCTGAACCTGGTCCAGAACGCCGTGCGGTACAACGTGCCGGAGGACGGCTGGGTGGAGGTCACCACCGAGGCCCAGCACGGCGAGGCGGTCCTCGTGGTATCGAACACGGGTCCCGTGGTTCCCGCGTACGAGGTGGACAATCTGTTCGAGCCGTTCAGGCGGCTGCGCACGGAGCGGACGGGCAGCGACAAGGGCGTCGGGCTCGGCCTCTCCATCGCGCGCTCCGTGGCCCGCGCGCACGGCGGAAGGATCCAGGCGACCCCCCGGGAAGGCGGTGGCCTCGTGATGCGTGTCACTCTTCCCTTGTGAGCCCCTCACCCCCGTGTTCGCTTTTGGCTGAATGCTTGCCATGTGAAAACAATCGCGTCTGTGTGATCGATCACATGGCCCGGTGTCAGCCCATGTGCGTTCTGTGACCCCTTGGCGGCCGGAACGCCCGGGAAGTCCGGGTTTCCGGCCCCCTGGATGGCGGGAAATAGACGGGGTGGCGTTTGTGCAAGACGGCCCCCGGACCGTGTACGGTCCCGGTCGTCATCCCAGCCAATCGCTCTCGAGGCGCGCGGCTGGGTGTCGATTGAGTAACAGACCTTGATGTGAGGCAAAATCTCCGCCTCAGGTCGGGCACAAGTCCGGCCTCTCGCGCGTTACGTGCGCTGAGACACCGCTAACACCCAGAGGGGGAGAGCGAACACATGGCAACGGACTACGACACCCCACGCAAGACGGACGACGACGTCGACAACGACAGCATCGAAGAGCTGAAGGCTCGGCGTAACGAGAAGTCGTCCTCGTCGGTCGACATGGACGAGTTCGACTCGGCCGAAAGCCTGGAGCTTCCCGGTGCGGACCTCTCCAATGAGGAGCTGGCCGTCCGGGTCCTGCCCAAGCAGGCCGACGAGTTCACCTGCATGAGCTGCTTCCTGGTGCACCACCGCAGCCAGCTGGCACGCGAGAAGAACGGTCAGCCGATCTGTCGCGACTGCGACTGAGAGGCGTCGGCCGTGGCTGGCTCGACACCCTTTCGGAAGCGCCGCTTCCGGAAATCTGGTGATCCGGCGGAGACGCAGGTGGGAACCATGGGCCCGGAGACGGGTCCTGGAGCCCCCGGCGGCTCCGCCACAGGGACCGCCGTCGTGCCCGCCGACACCGCCCCAGCGGTGCCGTCGGCCACACAGGCCGACGAGGAGGCCGGGCAGCGGTCCCGGGCTCGTCGGCTGGAAGCCTTCAAGAGCGGTGTGCGCCAGGGTGTACGCAAGGGCGGCGAAGGCGTCAGGAGCGCCGCCCTGCACATCGCCGACCGGATCATCGAGAACGCACCGCGCGTTCCGGTACGGGACCTCGCGACCCTGCGCGCGCAGTTCCCGGGCCTCGGCCCCGATCAGCTTGCCGACAAGCTGATCTTCGGTGCCGCCAACGCCACGTCCACCGTCGGCGCGGGCATCGGAGCGGCGGCCATGCTGCCGGTACCGCCCGCCATGCCGGCCGAACTGGCCGCGGAGATCACCGCCGTCGCGGCGATCGAGCTGAAGCTCGTCGCCGAGCTCCACGAGGTCTATGGCCAGCGCCCGCCCGGCACCCTGCGGCAGCGCAGCTTCGCCTACCTGACCGCGTGGACCGAGGAGCGCGGTATCGACCTGACCAAGCCGACGACGCTGAACGCGGCGCTCGGCGGTCAGATGAAGCGCGAACTGCGCCAGCAGATCATGAAGCGGATGTTCCGCAACCTCCCCAACCTCATGCCCTTCATGGTGGGCGCGGCCGTCGGCGCGGTGATGAACCGCCGCGACACCCGGAAAGTCGCAGAGAAGGTCCGTGGAGACCTGCGGACCCGGGCCGTGGCATGGGAGGCCCTTCAGCAGCTCCCGCCCCTTGAGCAGCCCACCCAGCCCCTTCCCGAGGTCACCAGGGCCGCACTCGAGGGCCTGGATCCCCAGGGTGAGGGCTGAGGGTCAGGCCGTCTGCCCGCGCGCGGCGCGAAGGGCGGCGACCAGGGCCTGCGGCTCGCGGGTGGAGACGTACACGTACGGGGTCGGGTCGGCCGGGTCGGTCACCTCGACGCGGACCGCGGTCGGCACGTAGCTGCGCATCAGCATGAAGGCGCGGGTGTCGGCCTTGTACGTGCGCCAGGCGCGCGCCTCCTCGGCGTCCAGGATCTCCGGGTCCCCCAGGGCCGTCACCGGGATCCGCGCGTCCCCGACCGCCAGCGCGCCGTTCACCACGCGCACGCGCGCGGAGCCGTACGAACTCACCAGCAGTCCGGCCAGCGCGGTGCCCCCGACCAGTCCGGCCAGCAGCGGCAGCGTGCCCAGCGGCAGCAGCATGACCGCGCACGCGAGCCCGGTCAGTACGGCGATGGCCCACCACGAGCGGGGGGCGGTCAGACGTTCGTCGTGGTGCGCGGGGGAGAGCTGCATGTGGTCAAGCCTGCCACGGGGCGACCGGTGGGTAGCCGCGCGGGTAAGGTCTGCGGCTGTGAGTGGACGAAACACAGCGTTGACGCCCCCGGCCGACGCGACCGCGCCGGTCCGGCACCCCGATGCCCCGGCACCCGGCGAACTCCTCGGCGCGCACTACGAGCACTGCTTCGGCTGTGGCGGGGGCCAGTCGCACGGACTCCACCTGGAGGCCCGTGCGGGCGAGGGCGTGCGCGTCACCGCCGAGTTCACCGTCAAGCCGGCGCACCAGGGTGCCCCCGGCCTCGCGCACGGCGGCGTGCTCGCCACCGCGCTCGACGAGACGCTCGGCTCGCTGAACTGGCTGCTGCGCGTCATCGCGGTGACCGGGCGGCTGGAGACCGACTTCGTGCGGCCCGTGCCGGTGGACACCGTGCTGTACCTGGAGGCCGAGGTGACCGCCGTCGCCGGGCGGAAGATCTACTGCAGTGCGGTCGGGCGCATAGGCGGGCCGCAGGGCCCGGTCGCCGTGCGCGCGGACGCGCTGTTCATCGAGGTGAAGGTCGACCACTTCATCGACAACGGTCGGCCCGAGGAGATCCAGGCGGCGATGGCCGACCCGGACCAGGTCAGGCGCGCACGCGCCTTCGAGGTGAACCCCTGATGTCCCTGAACGACAACGCCCCGGTCGACGTGCTGATCCGCCGCGTCGACCCCGAGGTGCCCCTCCCCGCCTACGGCCACCCGGGCGACGCGGGCTGCGACCTGGTGACCACCGAGGCCGCCGAGCTGGCGCCCGGCGAGCGGGCCGTGCTGCCCACCGGCGTGGCCATCGCCCTGCCCGACGGGTACGCGGCCTTCGTGCACCCGCGGTCCGGGCTGGCCGCCCGCTGCGGGCTCGCGCTCGTGAATGCCCCGGGGACGGTGGATGCCGGGTACCGTGGGGAGATCAAGGTGATCGTGGTCAATCTCGACCCTCGCGAGAGCGTCCGGTTCGAGCGTTTCGACCGCATTGCCCAGCTGGTTGTCCAGCGGGTCGAGAAGGTGCGCTTCCACGAGGTGGCGGAACTTCCCGGCTCGGCCCGGGCCGAGGGGGGTTTCGGCTCCACCGGCGGTCATGCGGCCGTGGCCGGATCCGGCGCTGGTCAGCAGGGTGGGAATGGCTACGCTTCGGTCGTAACCGACCGGGAAGGACAGTGACGTGTTCGGACGTCGCAAGAAGAACGACTCCGCCAAGGACGGCGGCGCGGCCGAGCAGGTCGATGGCCGCGTGTCCGGCCTGGACGCCGGCGAGCAGGACGGCGCAGGGGAACCCGACGCCGAGCCGCGCCGCGTGAACCTGCCTCCGGCCCCGCGGCCCGACGGCCCCTGGGACATCTCCGAGGTGCTCGGCGACCCGGCCGACGGCCGGGTGGACCTGGGCGGCATCCTCGTACCCGGTGTCGAGGGCATGGAGCTGCGGGTCGAGGTCGCCGGTGACGCGATCGTCGCCGCGACCGTCGTCCTGGGCGACAGTGCCGTACAGCTGCAGGCCTTCGCCGCGCCGCGCAAGGAAGGCATCTGGGGCGAGGTCCGCGAGGAGATCGCCGCGGGCATCACCCAGCAGGGCGGCATCATCGACGAGGCCGAGGGGCCGCTGGGCTGGGAGCTGCGTGCGCAGGTTCCCGTACCGCTCCCCGACGGGCAGACCGGCGCGCAGCTGGTCCGTTTCGTCGGCGTCGACGGTCCGCGCTGGTTCCTGCGCGGTGTCATCTCCGGCCAGGGCGCGGTGCGCCCCGAGTCGGCGGGTGTCCTCGAGCAGATCCTCCGCGACACCGTCGTGGTCCGCGGCGACGGCCCGATGGCCCCCCGCGACCCGATCGTCCTGAAGCTGCCGAACGATGCCCAGATGGTGCCGGACGGCGTGCAGACGGAGGACCAGGAAGGCTCCCGCTTCGGCGGCGGCATGGGCCAGCTGGAGCGCGGCCCGGAGATCACCGAGGTCCGCTGACCGAGGTGTCACCCCCGCGCGCGGGGGCAGTGGTGTGTTTTCGGCCGGTGGGCCCCACTCCTTCGGGGTGGGGCCCACCGGCTTTCGCGCCCCCGGGCAGGACACGCGTCAGGGATCCGTCAGGGATGGGCGTCCGGGCCCCCATCGGTGCGTGGACCCGGCCGGTGTCCCCGAGAATGGGCGCATGGGACGCGGCAGGCTACGGATCTATCTCGGCGCGGCACCCGGTGTGGGCAAGACCTACGCGATGCTCTCCGAGGGCCACCGCAGGGTGGAGCGGGGCGCCGACTGCGTCGTCGGCTTCGTCGAGCACCACGGGCGGCCGCGCACCGAGGTCATGCTGCACGGGCTGGAGCAGGTGCGGCGCAGGGAGCTGACGTACCGCGGCGCGGCGTTCACCGAGATGGACGTGGACGCGCTCCTCGCCCGCCGGCCCGCCATCGCGCTCGTGGACGAGCTCGCCCACACCAACGTGCCGGGCTCGCGCAACGCCAAGCGCTGGCAGGACGTCGAGGAGCTGCTGCGGGCCGGCATCGACGTCGTGTCGACCGTCAACATCCAGCACCTGGAGTCGCTCGGGGACGTGGTCGAGTCGATCACCGGGGTGCGGCAGCGGGAGACCGTGCCGGACGAGGTGGTCCGGCGCGCCGACCAGATCGAGCTCGTCGACATGTCCCCGCAGGCGCTGCGGCGGCGGATGGCGCACGGGAACGTCTACCGGCCCGACAAGGTCGACGCCGCCCTGGCCAACTACTTCCGCCCGGGCAACCTGACCGCGCTGCGCGAACTCGCGCTGCTCTGGGTGGCCGACCGGGCCGACGAGTACCTGCAGCAGTACCGGGGCGAGCACGGCATCCGCTCCACCTGGCAGGCACGGGAGCGGATCGTCGTCGGGCTCACGGGCGGCCCGGAGGGGCGCACGCTCATCCGCCGCGCCGCCCGGATGGCGGCCAAGGGCTCGGGCAGCGAGGTCCTGGCCGTCTACATCGCCCGCGGCGACGGGCTGACCGCTGCCTCGCCGAAGGAGCTCGCGGTCCAGCGGACCCTGGTCGAGGACCTGGGCGGAACGTTTCATCATGTGATCGGCGACAACGTCCCCGAGGCGCTGCTCGCCTTCGCCCGGGGGGTCAACGCCACCCAGATCGTGCTCGGCTCCAGCCGCCGCAAGGCCTGGCAGTACGTGTTCGGCCCCGGGGTCGGCGCCACCGTCGCCCGCGACTCGGGGCCCGACCTCGACGTCCACATCGTCACGCACGAGCACGCGGCCAGGGGGCGCGGGCTGCCCGTGGTCCGCTCGGCGGCCCGGCTGGGGCGGCCCCGGACCGTGGCCGGCTGGGTGGTGGGCGTGGCCTTCCCGGTGCTGCTCTGCCTGCTGCTCACGCACGTCGACGCGGACCTCGGGCTGGCCAACGACATGCTGATCTTCCTCGCGCTGACGGTGGCGTCCGCGCTGCTGGGAGGGCTCTGGCCGGCCCTCGCCTCGGCCGCCCTGGGCTCGCTGCTGCTGAACTACTTCTTCGTACCGCCGCTGCACCTGTGGACCATCGCCGACCCGAAGAACATCGTCGCCGTCGCCGTCTTCTTCGGCGTGGCCGTCGCGGTGGCCTCGGTGGTCGGCGTGGCCGCCCGGCGCACCCACCAGGCCGCGCGGCTGCGCGCCGAGTCCGAGATCCTGTCCTTCCTCGCCGGGAGCGTGCTGCGCGGGGAGACGACGCTGAACGCGCTGCTGGAGCGGGTGCGCGAGACCTTCGCCATGGAGTCCGTGGCCCTGCTGGAGCGGTCCGACGACACCGAGCCGTGGAAGCGGGCCGGCAGCGTCGGCCCGAACCCCGCCGCCCGGCCCGAGGACGGCGATGTGGACATGCCCGTCGGCGACCACATGGCGCTGGCCCTGTCCGGGCGGGTGCTGCCCGCCGAGGACCGCCGGGTGCTCGGCGCCTTCGCCGCCCAGGCCGCCGTGATGCTGGACCGGCAGCGGCTGGTCGGGGAGGCCGAGGAGGCCCGCCGGCTGGCCGAGGGCAACCGGATCCGGACGGCGCTGCTGGCCGCCGTCAGCCATGACCTGCGTACTCCGCTGGCCTCCATCAAGGCCTCCGTGACGTCCTTGCGCTCCGACGACGTGGACTGGTCCGACGAGGACCGGGCCGAGCTCCTGGAAGGCATCGAGGGCGGTGCCGACCGGCTCGACCACCTGGTGGGCAACCTGCTCGACATGTCCCGGCTGCAGACCGGCACCGTCACCCCGCTGATCCGGGAGATCGGCCTCGACGAGGTGATCCCGATGGCGCTGGGCGGCGTACCCGAGGACAGCGTCGTGCTGGACGTGCCCGAGACGCTGCCGATCGTGGCGGTGGACCCGGGTCTGCTGGAGCGGGCCGTGGCCAACGTGGTGGAGAACGCCGTGAAGTACAGCCCGGCGGGGGAGCGGGTGCAGGTGGCGGCCAGCTTCCTGGGCGACCGGGTCGAGGTACGGGTCGTCGACCGCGGGCCCGGCGTGCCCGAGGAGGCCAAGGACCGGATCTTCGCGCCCTTCCAGCGGTACGGGGACGCGCCGCGCGGGTCGGGGGTGGGCCTCGGCCTCGCGGTCGCCAGGGGCTTCGCCGAGGCCATGGACGGCACCCTGACCGCCGAGGACACCCCAGGCGGCGGGCTGACCATGGTGCTCACCCTGCGCGCGGCCGCCCGGAAAGGCCGCAACACCGGTGCGGACACCGCATCCGGTGCCGACATGGCGGAACGTGATCACGAAAGTGACCCGGTCCGACGGATACGACAGAAGGCAGGACCTCAATGACCCGGGTGCTCGTGGTGGAAGACGAGCCGCAGATCGTCCGAGCCCTCGTGATCAATCTGAAGGCACGCAAGTACGAGGTCGACGCGGCCGCCGACGGGACGAGCGCCCTGGAACTCGCGGCGGCCCGCCACCCCGACGTGGTCCTCCTCGACCTCGGCCTGCCCGACATGGACGGCATCGAGGTGATCAAGGGCCTGCGCGGCTGGACCCGGGTGCCGATCCTGGTCCTCTCCGCCCGCCACACCTCCGACGAGAAGGTGGAGGCACTGGACGCGGGCGCCGACGACTACGTCACCAAGCCCTTCGGCATGGACGAGCTGCTGGCCCGGCTGCGCGCCGCCGTCCGCCGGGCCGAGCCGGCCGCGGGCTCCGGCGAGGACGAGGTGGTGGTGGAGACCGAGGGCTTCACCGTGGACCTCGCCGCCAAGAAGGCCGTGCGCGGGGGAGGCGACGTACGGCTCACGCCCACCGAGTGGCACCTGCTGGAGGTCCTGGTCCGCAACAGCGGCAAGCTGGTCAGCCAGAAGCAGCTGCTCCAGGAGGTCTGGGGGCCCTCGTACGGCACGGAGACGAACTACCTGCGGGTCTACGTGGCGCAGCTGCGCCGCAAACTGGAGGCGGACCCCTCGCACCCCCGGCACTTCATCACCGAACCGGGCATGGGATACCGCTTCGAGAGGTAGCGGGGGCGCCGGTACGCTTCCTGTATGAGTGCTGAACCGCGTCCCGAGAAGCCCGCGAAGCCTGCCAGGCAGGCGGGCCGGTTCCGCCGGATGATAGAGCGGCTGTCCTCCTCGCAGGAGGAGCTGCATTCGGCGGAGCTGCAGGAGGACGCAGAAGCCGCGGGGTGCACGCGGATCTGCGACTGCCACGACCGCCAGATAGTCAAGGTGACCGGAACCCTGCGGACCGTCACCCTGCGGCCGCGTGCGGGCGTTCCCGCCCTGGAGGCGGAGCTGTTCGACGGCTCGGCCGCACTGGACGTGGTCTGGCTCGGGCGTCGCTCGATCGTGGGAATCGAGCCCGGCCGGCGCATGATCGCCTCCGGGCGGATCTCCATGACCCACGGCCGTCGGGTGCTGTTCAACCCGAAGTACGAACTCCGACCGCTCGGACAGGAGCACTGACCGGTGACGTCACTCGACAAACCGACCACCCCAGACCCCGCCCCCGGTTCCGCCGAGGACCAGAAGGCGGTGACGCAGGCGGCGCTCTTCGACGCCTTCGGCGGCATCAGGGGCACCGTGGAGACGATGCTCCCCGGGCTGCTCTTCGTCATGATCTACACGATCAACAAGGACGTGAAGCTGTCCGCCATCGCGGCGGGCGCCGTCGCGGTCCTGCTGGTGATCGTGCGGCTGCTGCGCAAAGACACGGTCAAGCACGCCTTCAGCGGGGTCTTCGGCGTGGGTGTGGGCGTGGCCTTCGCCCTGTTCACGGGCAGCGCGAAGGGCTTCTACCTGCCGGGCATGATCTACGGCGTCGGCCTGGGCGTGGCCTTCACGGTCTCGGCGCTCGTGGGCTTCCCGCTGCTGGGCGTGATCCTGGGCCCGGTGTTCAAGGAGAACCTGTCCTGGCGCACCCGCAACCCCGGACGCAAGAAGGCCTACGTCAAGGCCAGCCTGGCCTGGGGGCTGATCTTCCTCGCCAAGTACGCGATCCTCTTCCCGCTGTACTGGTGGGGTGACGCGACGCAGCTGGGCTGGGTGCTGATCGCGCTGAAGCTGCCGCCGATGGTGCTCGCCGTGTACTTCACGTGGGTGTTCCTGGCGAAGGCGCCCCCGCCGATCGACGTGATCGCGGAGTGGGAGGCCAAGGAGGCCGCCGAAGCCGCCGGGAAGCGCGGGGTCTGAGCCGCTTGCGCCGCTGCCCCGCCGAGGGGCGGCGCGGGCCGTGACGCGAAGGGGGCGGGGCGACCGGATGGTCACCCCGCCCCCTTCGACGTGCCTCGGCTTCCCCGGCGACGGGGCTTCCTCAGCGACGGGGCTTCGTCAGCGACGGGCCTGGAGGAGGTCCTCCAGCTGTTCCTCGCGGGCCTGGGCGGCCACGAAGAGGAGCTCGTCGCCGGGTTCCAGGGTCTCCTCCGCGTGCGGGGTGAGGACCCGGTTGCCGCGGATGATGGTGACCAGCGAGGTGTCCTCGGGCCAGGTGATCTCGCTGATCTGGGTGCCCGCGACCGAGGAGTCGGCCGGCAGGGTCAGCTCGACGAGGTTGGCGTCGCCGTGGCTGAAGCGCAGCAGCCGGACCAGGTCGCCGACGCTGACGGCCTCCTCGACCAGTGCCGACATCAGGCGCGGCGTGGAGACCGCGACGTCGACGCCCCAGGACTCGTTGAAGAGCCACTCGTTCTTCGGGTTGTTGACGCGGGCCACCACGCGCGGGACCCCGTACTCGGTCTTGGCGAGCAGCGACACGACGAGGTTGACCTTGTCGTCACCGGTCGCCGCGATGACCACGTTGCAGCGCTGCAGCGCCGCCTCGTCCAGCGAGGTGATCTCGCAGGCGTCGGCCAGCAGCCACTCGGCCTGCGGCACCCGTTCCACCGAGATGGCGGTCGGGGCCTTGTCGACCAGGAGCACCTCGTGGCCGTTCTCGAGCAGTTCGCCCGCGATGGAGCGTCCTACCGCGCCCGCTCCGGCGATCGCGACCCTCATGCGTGTGCCTCCTCAGGCCCCTCGGCGAAGGCCGCCTCGACCTTGTCGATCTCGTCCGTGCGCATCATCACGTGGACGAGGTCGCCCTCCTGCAGGACCGTCGCCGACGTGGGCAGCATGGCTTCGCCCAGTCGGGTGAGAAAGGCGACACGGACGCCGGTCTCCTCCTGGAGCTGGCTGACCTTGTGGCCTATCCAGGCGGCGGAGGTGTGCACCTCGGCGAGCTGTACGCCGCCGCTCGGGTCGCGCCACAGCGGCTCGGCACCCGAGGGCAGCAGCCGGCGCAGCATCTGGTCGGCGGTCCAGCGCACCGTGGCGACCGTCGGAATGCCGAGGCGCTGGTAGACCTCGGCGCGCTTGGGGTCGTAGATGCGGGCTGCGACGTTCTCGACGCCGAACATCTCACGGGCGACACGCGCGGCGATGATGTTGGAATTGTCACCGCTGCTGACCGCCGCGAAGGCTCCCGCCTCCTCGATTCCCGCCTCGCGCAGAGTGTCCTGGTCGAAGCCGACCCCGGTGACACGGCGGCCGCCGAATCCGGCTCCCAGCCGACGGAATGCGGTGGGGTCCTGGTCGACGACAGCGACCGTATGCCCCTGCTGTTCCAGGGTCTGCGCGAGGGCGGAGCCCACTCTTCCGCAGCCCATGATGACGATGTGCACGGCCGTCCTTCCGGCTGTCAGCGCTCGCTGGTTCCCAGCCTTATTGCATGCTCTGGCTTAACAGGGTCTCAGACCATGGCCCAAGCTACACACGGGCGGTCACCAGTGTGACCTCTTGGTGTGCAGTCGGTGGTGAATTGCGGCGGGAAGGGGTGGGGGGTTCGTCAGCCGGATTTCGAACGCTTACGATCCTCTGCGTGTCCAAACTGACCGACGTGCCCAAACGGATCCTGATCGGCCGGGCGCTACGCAGCGACCGCCTCGGAGAAACTCTCCTTCCCAAGCGGATCGCCCTCCCCGTCTTCGCGTCCGACCCGCTCTCCTCCGTGGCATACGCCCCGGGCGAGGTTCTGCTGGTCCTGTCGATCGCGGGCGTGTCCGCGTACCGATTCAGCCCGTGGATCGCGGTCGCGGTCGTGGTGCTGATGTTCACCGTCGTCGCCTCCTACCGCCAGAACGTCCACGCCTACCCCAGCGGCGGCGGCGACTACGAGGTCGCCAACACCAACCTGGGGCCCAAGGCGGGTCTCACCGTCGCGAGCGCGCTGCTCGTCGACTACGTCCTGACCGTCGCCGTGTCGATCGCCTCGGGCGTCGAGAACCTGGGCTCGGCGGTTCCCTTCGTGGTCGAGCACAAGGTGTTCTGCGCCGTCGGGATGATCCTTCTGCTCACGCTGATGAATCTGCGCGGCATGAAGGAATCGGGCAAGCTCTTCGCGATTCCGACCTACGTCTTCGTCGCGGGCGTATTCATCATGATCGTGTGGGGTGCCTGGCAAGGCCTCGTCCTCGACGAGACGATGAAGGCGCCGACCGCCGATTTCGAGATCAAGGCGGAACACGAGGGACTGGCCGGGTTCGCACTGGTCTTCCTGCTCCTGCGCGCCTTCTCCTCCGGCTGTGCCGCCCTGACCGGCGTGGAGGCGATCAGCAACGGCGTACCCGCCTTCCGCAAGCCCAAGAGCAAGAACGCGGCGGCGACGCTGGCCCTGATGGGCGCCCTGGCCGTGACCATGTTCTGCGGCATCATCGGCCTGGCCATGGCCACCGACGTCAGGATGGCCGAGAACCCCGCCGCGGACCTGCTGGTGAACGGCACCCCGGTCGGCCCCGAGTACGTCCAGAACCCGGTGATCTCCCAGGTGGCCGAGGCGGTGTTCGGCGACGGCTCGTTCCTCTTCATCATGCTGGCCGCGGCCACCGCGCTCGTGCTGTTCCTCGCCGCGAACACGGCGTACAACGGCTTCCCGCTGCTCGGCTCGATCCTCGCCCAGGACCGCTACCTGCCGCGCCAGCTGCACACCCGCGGCGACCGGCTCGCCTTCTCCAACGGCATCGTGCTGCTCGCGGGCGCCGCCGCGCTCCTCACCTGGCTCTACGGGGCCGACTCGACGAAGCTGATCCAGCTCTACATCGTCGGCGTCTTCGTCTCGTTCACGCTCAGCCAGACCGGCATGGTCCGGCACTGGAACCGTCACCTGAAGGCCGAGAAGGACCCCGCCAAGCGCCGCCACATGATCCGCTCGCGCGCGATCAACGCCTTCGGAGCCTTCTTCACCGGCCTCGTGCTGGTCGTCGTCCTCGCCACCAAGTTCACCCACGGAGCCTGGGTCGCCCTGCTCGGCATGGTGATCTTCTACGGCACGATGACGGCGATCCGCAAGCACTACGACCGGGTGTCCACCGAGATCGCCGCCGCCGAGGAGCGCCCCGACGAGTACGTACGCCCCTCGCGGGTGCACTCCGTCGTCCTGGTCTCCAAGCTCCACAAGCCCACCCTGCGGGCCCTCGCCTACGCCAAGCTGCTGCACGCCAACCGGCTGGAGGCGCTCAGCGTCAACGTGGACGAGGCCGAGACCAAGGCCCTCAAGGAGGAGTGGGAGCGGCGCGGGATCAACGTCCCGCTGAAGATCCTCGACTCGCCGTACCGGGAGATCACCCGCCCCGTGGTCGAGTACGTGAAGGGGCTGCGCACCGAGAACCCGCGCGACGCGGTCAGCGTGTACATCCCCGAGTACGTCGTCGGCCGGTGGTACGAGCACCTGCTGCACAACCAGAGCGCGCTGCGGCTCAAGGGCCGGCTCCTGTTCACCCCCGGCGTCATGGTCACCTCGGTGCCCTACCAGCTGCAGTCCTCGGAGCTCGCGAAGAAGCGGGCGAAGAAGCGGGCGGAGTGGAACGCCCCCGGAGCGGTGCGCCGCGGACCGGTGGACGCCCCGCGCCCGAAGGACCCCACGCCGAAGTAGCGGCGGGAGAGGGTTGGCGAACGGCCGGACGAGATCCACGTAAACTGGTGGGTCGGTCGTCCGGCCGTTCCCCTTTTCAGTTTTTTGGAGTCTCCCCACCATGACGAGCGCCGAGCAGAACGAGAAGCAGTCACTGGTCGGGGAGGAGTACGAGGTCGAGGTCGGCCCCGTCGCGCACGGCGGCCACTGCATCGCCCGCACCGCCGAGGGCCGGGTGCTGTTCGTCCGCCACACCCTGCCGGGCGAGAAGGTCGTCGCGAAGATCACCGAGGGCGACGTGGACTCCCGCTTCCTGCGCGCCGACGCGATCACCGTGCTGGAGGCCTCCAAGGACCGCGTCGAGGCGCCCTGCCCGTACGCCGGCCCCGGCAAGTGCGGCGGCTGCGACTGGCAGCACGCCAAGCCCGGCGCCCAGCGCCGGCTCAAGGGCGAGGTCGTCGCCGAGCAGCTGAAGCGGCTCGCGGGCCTCACCCCGGAGGAGGCCGGCTGGGACGGCACCGTCATGCCGGCCGAGGGCGACAAGCTGCCCGCCGGGCAGGTCCCGCAGTGGCGCACCCGCGTGCAGTTCGCCATCGACGAGGACGGCACCGTCGGCCTGCGCAAGCACCGCTCGCACGACATCGAGCCGATCGACCACTGCATGATCGCGGCGCCCGGCGTCAGCGAGCTCGGCATCGAGAAGCAGGACTGGCCGCAGATGGCCACCGTCGAGGCCATCGCGGCCTCCGGCTCGAACGACCGCCAGGTCGTTCTGACCCCGCGGCCCGGCGGCCGTCTTCCGCTCGTCGAGCTGGACAAGCCGGTCTCGGTGCTGCGCGTCGAGGAGAAGGACGGCGGGGTCCACCGCGTCCACGGCCGCCCCTTCGTACGGGAGCGCGCGGACGGCCGTACCTACCGCGTGGGCATGGGCGGCTTCTGGCAGGTCCACCCGCAGGCCGCCGACACGCTGATCAAGGCGGTCATGCAGGGCCTGATGCCGCGCAAGGGCGAGATGGCGCTCGACCTCTACTGCGGGGTCGGCATCTTCGCGGGCGCGCTGGCCGAGCGACTCGGGGAGACGGGCGCGGTGCTCGGCATCGAGTCCACGAAGCGCGCCGTCGAGGACGCCCGGCACAACCTGGAGGACTTCCCGCGCGTCCGGATCGAGCAGGGCAAGGTCGAGCAGATCCTGCCGAAGACCGGGATCACCGAGTGCGACCTGGTCGTCCTGGACCCGCCCCGCGCGGGCGCCGGCAAGCAGACGGTCCGCCACATCGCGGGCCTGTCCGCCCGCCGCATCGCGTACGTGGCCTGCGACCCGGCGGCGCTCGCCCGCGACCTGGGCTACTTCAAGGAGAACGGCTACAAGGTCCGCACGCTGCGCGTTTTCGACCTGTTCCCGATGACCCATCATGTCGAGTGCGTCGCGATCCTTGAGCCCGTTGCAAAGGGCCTCTGACCTGCGGGTTAGGGCAGTGTGCATTATGTGCGCTGTGGGTGTTGTGGGCGATATCTTGACGCTGATTCGACGCTCGTGACGCACGTTTGACGCACACTGTCGGCGATGCCTGACGAGCCGTCAGGCGTGGAAGGGTGCGTCTCGCAGTAGGTCGTGATCTTGCTGTGGGGGGCGCTCTTTCCGGCAGTGGGCGACCGATCCGGTCGGTGTCAGACCCGCACTCCATCTCCTCTCTCCGATTACGTTCTGTGATAATTCGGGGGCTCGCGACTAGTAGCCGGGACCGTAGGGGTTCCATCCGTGCAGGAACGGATGCAGGTCGCTAGCGCGAGGTTCGGGAGTGTCGGGCAGGCGGAGCGTCCCGTTGAGCGGGTTCAGGCGCTCCACGTGGTCGGCGGCCCAGGCGATCCATGCCTCGGCTCCGTCCTGCGTGCGCCCTGGCCCCCCGCGCCACCGGCCCCGCCCTCCAACGCATAGCCCTGGGCGGCGCGACTACCGCCTCACTGGGCTTCATCCCGGGCCCGCTGCCCCTGCTGGTCGTCCTCGCGATCCTCGCAGGAGTCGTACGCGGCAACCTCACCCTCCTCCAGGCCACCGCCGTCACCGACCGCTGGGGCACCACCCAGTACGGCCGCCTCTCCGCCCTCCTCAGCGCACCCGCCCACATCGCAGCAGCCCTTGCTCCCTCGGCAAGCGCAGCCCTCGCCGTCCCACTCGGCGGCTGCCCTCACCTCTTCGCGGCCCTCGCCGCGCTCTCCGTAGTGGCCGCATGTCCGGCCCTGCTGGCGTCCAGAGAAGGCCGCACCCGACCGCTGTCCAGGTCGGTTCCGGGCGGGAAACCGGCGTCACAAGGACGCCAGCATCGGTGATGACCGGGCGTCGTGCGACATGCACGACCGTATGCCGGAGGAGCTGAACCCATCGGGGCCCGCGGCCGTACATAGCGTCGAGGCCATCGGAGCTCCAGGCGGGTGCGTGCGATGGCCGATTTATCTAGACGGCAACCCGTAGGCCTCCTTGCCAGGATGCCAACGCCATTCCCGAAGGACCACAGACCTATGACGATGATCAACAGCCCGCTGCCGGAGGGCGACCGCGAGATCGCCGGCGCGGCCCTCCAAGCGACCCTGGTCGACCTGCTCGACCTGTCCCTGGTGGCCAAGCAGGCGCACTGGAACCTGTACGGCCCGCGTTTTCGATCTATCCACGTCCAGCTCGACGAGGTTGCCTCGATCGCACGCGACCACGCGGACACGGTGGCCGAACGCGCGGCTGCGCTGGGAGTGAGCCCGGACGGACGGGCGGTCACCATCGCGGACACCAGCGGCGTGCCTGCCTTCCCGTCAGGCTGGACGAAGGACGGCGACGCTGTCGACGCCCTGGTCCGTACGTTCTCCGCGGTCATCGGGAGGGTGCGGGAGCGGATCGAGGAGACTGGTCCGGTGGACGCTGTGAGCCAGGATCTCCTCATCGGACTGACGGCCGAACTGGAGAAGCAGAGCTGGATGTTCCAGGCGGAGAACAGGACCTGACGAGGTTGGACTCGTGCTGTCGGAGGGGGTGACCGCCGACTGCTGTGTCACCGGAGGCGTGCGGTATCCGCAGGGGACGGGCCGGCCGCCGGATGAGAACGGCGACCCGAGGAGCTGTCGCCAAGAAGCCGAGCGGTCCTGCTTGGGCGAGGCGGAGCTCGGTGATCGCGAAAGGCCTGGGGGCCCGCATCCCACGCGTGGTCTTGCGGAGGAGCTGGACGAGCACGGCCGGAAGCCGGTCGGCGAACACCAGCCAGTACCTCGCACCGGCACCGGCCACCCGTTTCCGCGGCCGGCACACAGCTTGTCCCGGTGCCGCTCCTGCCGCAACGGGCTTTCCCTGAAGAACCCTCCGGGGCGGTTCACGATCCCCACCAGGTGGGTGGACCCCGGCAGTAGTGCCTGACGAGTGCATGCGCCATCGTCGTGAGACAGGACTCTCCGGGTTTCAGCGGCACCGGACGGGACGGTGACGTCAGGACCCGTCCGGCGGCGACGCGGACCGTGGAGGACCGGGCCGGCGTCGCCGCCCCGTGCCATGGCTACACGCCGAGAACGCCCTGCTTCTCCAAGGACTTGCGCAGCGCCCGCACGGCGTAGAACGCACGGCTCTTGACGGTGCCGGGCGGGATGCCGAGGTGCTCGGCCGCCTGGGCCACGCTGCATTCCAGGGAGTACATGAGGCCGATGACGGTCCGGTGCTGTTCCTTCAGCTCCCGTAGTGCCTCCAGCACCGCGTGGGAGGTGATCGTGGACTCCGTACAGTCCCAGGAGGTGTCCAGGTCCTCGACCGCCATCAGATCCAGTGGCCGGACCTGCCGGGCCCGGTGGTGGTCGATGACCAGGTTCCTGGCCACGGTGAACAGCCACGGCCGGATGTGTTCGCCCCGGGCGCTCAGGAGCCGGGCGTGTTTCCAGGCGCGCGCCGCGGTCTCCTGGAGGATGTCCTCCGCCCTGTGCCAGTCACCGTCCAGCAGCCGGGCGGCGTATCGGACGAGCAGAGGGCCGTACTGCTCGTAGATGTCTCGTATGAAGGTGTCGCAGTCGGCGTCCGAAGCGACGTGCCGGACATGTGCCCGAGTCGGAGCGAGGGTGGCCGTCCCCGCCTCCATGGTCCCGTTCATGGGTGGTGCCCAATTCTGTTCAAGTGTTCCGTGGCGTGCACTCCCACCTGCGTGGGTGAGTGGCTCAACACTTGACGGGCCCCCTTCGCCAAACCTTGTCGTCGCCTTGTCGCGCCGCTTGCCGACCCGTGCCGCCCGCTCCCGGCACGTCGCGTCCGCCGAGAACAGGTAGTCGTGTGAGGACACACCGGTCTTCCCGGATTCCCCTCGGCATTTCGCGCCGGCGGTGTCGTCCTCGCTGAACCTGGTGAAGCGATGGCTCGCCGCGTTCGGACAGGGGCAGCTCCTACTGCCGGTGAATCTCCGCCCCGGGTGACCGGTGCGCAGGATCAGTGCCTGTCGGAACCGGCGCCGTGTGGTTGCCGACGCCCTTCTGCGGCGGGACGGGTACGGAGCCTGCATCCATGTCCAGGGCGGTGATTCAACGCTGCGGCGGACGCCTCCTCCGGCCGTAGCTCCTACAGCACCGGGCCCGCCCGTACACGGAGGAGCACCTCCGTCGGTGGTCGGATGCCTGCGTCCGTAGATCTTCAGGCCAGGGTCTGGCAGCAGGCGATTTATTCGAGAACGGATGCTCCCCGGGCGGCTGTTGGCGGAGTAGGGCGGTGGCTGAGGGAGTTTCGCCAGGCCTGAACCCGGAAGGTGCCTCAGTCGTAGAGGCGAAGGACACGTCCGTACGCGTCGCGTGCCCAAGGACGGGCCGCCGACTCGTGCGGCCTCTTTCCACCTCAAGGGGACTTCATGGCTCATTCTCACCCGTACTCGAAGATCCGCAGAGGGGTAGCCGCGGCCGCTGCTCTCACCGTCTCGCTGCTGACGTCCGGGGCTGCTCCGGCCGCCGCGACCGATGTCTCCGGGCAGGGAGCCTTCAAGCAGTACGTCGCCCTCGGTGACTCCTACGCCGCAGGAACGGGCCTGCCCGGGCAGACGGACGCGATGTGCATGCGCTCCACGGGCAGCTACCCGGCGTGGATCGCCGAGACGTACAAGCCCGCCGTCTTCAAGGACGTCACGTGCGGCGGAGCGACCACGCGCTCGTTGTGGAACCAGGAGGGGGCGGCCGCACCCCAGGTCAACGCCCTCACCCAGGACACCGACCTGGTGACCGTCACGCTCGGCGGCAACGACCTCGGCTTCTCCGACGTGCTCACCAGATGCGTCCTGGCCGGTCTCACCACCCGGGAGGGAACTCCCTGCCGGGACGTGGCGGCCAGGGAGGTGGACGCGGGCTTCGCGAGGCTGAACACGCGTCTGCCCGACATGCTCACCGACATCAAGCGGCGCAGCCCCCGAGCGCGTGTCGTCGTGGTCGGGTACCCCAACCCGTTCCCCGTCGACGGGAGCGCCTGCGGTTCCTCGGTGCCGCTGGCCAAGGGTGACGTCACCTGGCTCCACCAGACCACGAACCGGCTGAACTTCATGCTGGAGATGTCGGCTCTCCTGAGGCAGGCCGAGTTCGTCGACACCTCTTCGGTGTTCCGGGGCCACGACATGTGCCGGCCCCCGTCCGAGCAGTGGATCAACCCCCTGCTGCCGCGGACGTCTGGATCCGCCCACCCCAACGCCGTCGGCCACCTGATGGCAGCCGTCGAGGTGTACGAGAGGCTCAAGAAGTAGTCACCGCCCTCTCCGGGGTTCGGAGCGACACTCCGGACCCCGGAGATCGGGACATGGGGCGCCGAGCCTGTAGGGCCCATGGAGGGTTCCGGAACTCAGTGCCTGCGTCATCGCTGACGAGGACCCGCTGTCCCCCCATGCGCGGCGACGGGTGCTACCAGATCCTGATCTTCGTGATCTCGTGGATGGGTGCGCCGGTGGCAGTCCAGTAACTCCACTTCTCAATGGTCCCGCTGGTCGCCGGCGCGCCCAGCCTCGGCACGTACTCCATCGTGAGCTTGTTGTTGCCGGTCCAGATCTGGTCCACGCCGTAGATCGCCACGCTCTGCGAGCCCGCGTTGGCGAAGCAGAGGGAGCCGCCTGCGTTGTGAACCGTCAGGTAGCCCATCTCGGTGCAACCGACGCGGTTGATGGCGGACGCAGACGAAGCAGGCAGCACGACGGCCATGGCGCCGCCGCCGCGACTACCGCGAGGCGTGTGATGAAGCGCTTCACCGGTGAGTTGTTCCTTCCATGGTGGTGTGGCGCCGCCGGGGGCCACAGCACACGGAGGCATCGCAGGGACGCGCGGGCGTCCCCTCACCGCAACGTGGGAAGGGGAGTTCTGGTTCATCGCCGTCCGGAGAGCGGGCCCGGCCGGACCGGTACCGAGATCACCCACTCGGTGAACCGCGGCGCGGGGTTGCTCGTAGAAGCGGTGACGGCCGGTCACACGAGAGCCCTTACCGGTCGTCAGCCCTGTCGGCTGTTGTGGCGGCAGCCGGCAGCCGGCAGGGCGCGGGGGGTGTTCGGGCGCCGAGCGCCGCCACCGTCAACGCTGTGCTCGCAGGCCCATCCCGTCAGGGCGACCGACCTCATACAGAAGGACATCGAAGAAATGCGCATCACCCGACCGACCAGGCCTGCCCGACTGCTCACCCTGCTCGGTGTCGCGGCAGTCGGCCTTTCCGTGACGGCCGCGGCCCTGCCCGGCCAGGGCGAGGCGTCGGCCCGTCACCAGGGGACCCGGCCGACGATCGTGCTGGAGCACGGAGCGTTCGCCGACGCCTCCAGCTGGGACGGGGTCGTCGAGCGGCTGCAGCGGGCCGGGTACCCGGTGGTGGCCGCCGCCAACCCGCTGCGCGGACCGGCCACCGACGCCGCCTACCTGCGCAGCGTCGTCGAGCACATCGACGGCCCGGTGATCCTGGTCGGCCATTCCTACGGCGGCACCGTCATCAGCCAGGCCGCCACGGGCCTGGAGGGCAAGGTCAAGGCTCTCGTCTACATCGCCGCGTTCCTGCCCGACACCGGCGAGAGCTCGCTGGGGCTGACGAACAAGTTCCCCGGCAGCACCCTCGGCCAGGTCGTCGCTCCGGTGAACTACGAGCTTCCCGGCGGAGCGTCGGGCGCTGACGTCTTCATCAAGCCGGACAAGTTCCACCAGCAGTTCGCCGCGGACGTTCCGGCGGACAAGGCGAGGCTCATGGCCACCGGGCAGCGTCCGATCGCCGCCGCCGCACTGGAGGAGAACTCCACCCGTGCCGCCTGGAAGACGATTCCCTCCTGGTCGCTGGTCACCACCGAGGACCGGAACATCCCCGTGGCGGCCCAGCGCTTCATGTCGGCCCGGGCGCACGCGCGTACGACTGAGATCGACGCCTCGCACGCTGTCTCCGTCTCACGTCCCGACGCCGTCGCCCGCATCGTGGAGAAGGCGGCCCGTACGGTCCGCTGACCGGCACCGGCCTTCCCGGCCACGTCACCAGTTCCTTATCGGGCAAAGGGTGAACCGCGCCCACCCCGTCACCGTTTCCAGGGTGACGAGGTGCCGGTGCCGGACACCTGCGGCCGGGCCGGTACGGACCGCCGATCGCACCCGAGCCACCACATACGCACCACAACCCCTATCGAAAGGCAGCAACCACCATGCCGTTCATCACCGTCGGCCAGGAGAACTCCACCACCATCGACCTCTACTACGAGGACCACGGCACCGGGCAGCCGGTCGTGCTGATCCACGGCTACCCGCTCGACGGCCACTCCTGGGAGAAGCAGGCCGCAGCCCTGCTGGAGGCCGGCTACCGGGTCATCACCTACGACCGGCGCGGATTCGGCCGCTCGAGCCAGCCCACCACCGGTTACGACTACGACACCTTCGCCGCCGACCTGAACACCGTCATGGAGACCCTCGACCTCCACGACGCCGTCCTCGTCGGGTTCTCCATGGGCACCGGCGAAGTCGGCCGCTACCTCGGCACCTACGGCTCCGCCCGGGTCGCCAAGGCTGCCTTCCTCGCCTCGCTGGAGCCCTTCCTGCTCAAGACCGACGACAACCCCGAGGGTGTCGACGGGAGCGTCTTCGAGGGCATCAAGCAGGCCGTCACCGCCGACCGGTACGCCTACTTCAGCGCGTTCTACCAGGACTTCTACAACCTGGACGAGAACCTCGGCACCCGGATCAGCGAGGAGGCCGTCCGCAACAGCTGGAACGTGGCCGCCGGCGCCTCCTGGTACGCCTCGCTGGCCTGCGTGTCCACGTGGACCACCGACTTCCGCACCGACATCCGGAAGATCGACGTGCCGGCCCTGATCCTGCACGGCACCGCCGACCGCATCTTGCCCATCGAGGCCACCGGCGAGCTCTTCCGCAAGGCGGTCCCGCAGGCCGACTACGTCGTCGTCGAGGGCGCCCCGCACGGCCTGCTGTGGACCCACGCCCAGGAGGTCACCGACGCACTCCTCGCCTTCCTGGCCAAGTAGGGGGCGGCGGCCTCTCATCGGCCGGACGGCGTCCCGCACGCGCCCCGTCACCGTTCGACGGTGACGGGGCGCCGTCTTGGGAGCCCACCGGAGCCCTATGCCGCGGGACTGCCACTCCCGGGAACCGGGAGCTTGTGGCCGTGACTGACGGCCGCCCTCTCCGGCACGGTGGGCGTGGGGTCCGCGTCCGTGTCCAGGGCGGTGAGCCGGTCACGGACCTGCTGGGCGCTGAGGGACATGGCTCGCGCGCCGGCGCCTTCGAGGGCTTGGACCCAGTCCGTCCGTGCGCCTTCCCGGTCGCCCTGGGCCAGCCGGGTGTCCCCGAGCCGCATCAGTGTGCCGATGGCGTTCCTGTGGTCGCCCAGTTCCTCGAACGCCTGCGTCGCCCGCTGGTAGGTGGCCACCGATTCCTCGTAACGGCCGAGCATGCGGAGGTTGTACCCCAGAATGTCCCAGGCCTGGGCCAGTTGCCACGGCGCGTCCATGCGCTGGAACAAGCCGATGCTCTCCTCGATGTACAGAAGGCCTTCTTCGAGCTGCCCCAGGTTGCAGCGGAACCAGGCGAGTTCGCCGAGACACTCGGCCAGCCACAACTCTTCGCCCGTCTCCCGGGACAGCTCCAGGCCCCGCACGGAGAACGTCACGGCCTCCTGAATCCGGCCGAACAGGAACAGTGCGCATGCCGTGACGTAGTGGGCTCGGGCCTGATCACCGGTCGCGCCGAGCTCTTCGAAGATCGTGGTGGCGAGTCGCAGGTGGTGCAGGGCTTGTTCCTGGTGGCCGAGATAGCCCTGCACGCCGCCGAGATGGCGTAGGCAACGGCCTTCTTCGAGCCGGTTGTTCTGGCGCCGGGCCACTTCGAGGGCCGGGGTCAGCGCGGTGATGGCTTCGGGCCAGAATTCCTGACGGTGGAGGTAGTCCTTGAGCGACCAGGCCAGCCCGGTGGTGTGGTGGTCCAGCTTCTGGCTGACGGCGGTGTGGAGCAGGCCGGTCAGCACCCGGTGTTCGGCGGCGAGCCATCGGGTCGCCTGCTTGACGGTGGTGAGGTTCTCCGGGGTGACGCCCGGGCCGGGTGCACCGAGGTCGAGCTCGGGCGTGGTGTCGTGTTTCAGGAGCTGGTTGGCCGCGTATGCGGTGAACAAGTAGTGGTCCAGGACCCGGAGCGTGGCGTGGTGGCGCTCGCCGGTGGTGTCGTGGGTGTGGGTCAGTTCGGTGGCGTAGCCGCGCAGGAGGTCGTGCAGGCCGTAGCGGCCGGGCAGCGGTTGTTCCACGAGGCAGGAGCCGACCAGGCCCGCGAGCGCACGGCGGGTTGCGGGGAGCGGGAGGCCGGCGAGGCTGGCGGCGGCGGGGGCGGTGATGTGGGGGCCGGGATGCAGGGCCAGCAGGCGCAGGAGCCGGGCTGTGGTCTCGTCCAGGGACCGGTAGGACCAGGAGAAGACGGCGCGTACGTCGGTGGTGGAGTCGAAGCCCGTGAACGCGTCGAGGCTGCCGTGAGTGTGCCGCAGGTCGTCGACGATGGCGTGAAGGGGGAAGGAGGGATCGAGTTCGGCGCGGGCGGCGACCACCGCCATGGCCAGGGGCAGCCGTCCGCACAGGCGGATGATGTCGGCCGTGGCGGCGGGCTCGGCGACCAGACGCGCGGTGCCCAGACGTCGCTCGAGGGCTTGGTGAGCCTCCGCCTGCGAGGGCAGAGGGAGAGCGAGGGGTTTGGCGCCGTCGGCGGCGATCAGGCCGGGAAGCTGGTTGCGGCTGGTGATCAGTGTGAGGCAGCCCGCTCCGCCGGGGAGCAGGGGGCGCACTTGTTGCTCGTCGCGGGCGTTGTCCAGGACGAGGAGGATCTGCCGGTCGGCCAGGAGGCTGCGGAAGAGCGTGCTGCGGCCGGCAGTGTCCTCGGGGATGCGCTGGGGAGGAACGCCGAGGGCGGTGAGGAAGCCGTGGAGGGCGTTGCCGGGTTCGACGGCGGGCGCGTGGGGGTGGAAACCGCACAGGTTGACGAAAAGCTGTCCGTCGGGGAAAGCGGAGGCGATGCGGTGGGCGTGGTGGACGGCGAAAGTGGTCTTGCCGACACCGGGAGCACCGCTGACGACGACGGCAGCGGCAGCACTCGTGCCGGGGCGGTCCGGTGCACCGCAAACGGCCGACAGCCATGCGCCCTCGGCCTCGCGCCCCGCGAACACCGCAAGGCTGCGCGGCAGTTGGGCCGGACGTACCCGGGGCGGCGACGTGGTCCCCGCGGAATGCGCAGCCGGGTGGCGCCTCGCATCGGACCGGTCGGGGGCATCGGCCGGTTCGTCGTCGTCGGCCGGGCGGACGGGCGCGGACGCCTCGCCCTCCACCGGTATCCCGGACGTGGTCGGCCCGACCGGGTCGCGCCCGTGTCCGGTATCCCCGCCGGAGACGGATGCCGCGCCGAACCTGGCCAGCTCATCGGCTGAGTGGAGGGGTGGCAGGTCGTGGTGGAGGATGCCGTGGTGCAGCGCGCGCAGGGACGGGCCGGGTTCGAGGCCGAGTTCGTCGGCGAGGTGCCGGCGCAGGTCGGTATAGCGCTGCAGCGCTTCGGGGTGCCGGCCGGCAAGGTACAGGGCACGGAGCAGCAGGGCCCAGCCGGTTTCCCGCAGGGGATGCTCCGTGGTCATCTCCTGTGCCGCGTCGAGGGCCTCGGTGATCCGTCCTCGCAGGAGCAGGGCGGTGGTGCGGATCTCGCGGGTGGACTGCCGCAGTTCTTCCAGGCGTGCCGCCTCGTTGACGGCGAACAGGTGGTGCGCGGCGTCGGCGAACGCGGTGCCGCGCCACATCTCCAGCGCCTTGCGGGTCTCCTCCAGCACGCCTTCGGGCCGGCCCTGGTCCATGAACCGGTGTGCCAGGGCAAGGGCACGCTCGAAGCGCACGGTGTCACGGCTCTCGGGCGGCACCCGCAGGGCGTAGCCCAGGGGTTCGGTGACCAGTACCTGGCAGGTGCCCTGTCGGCGCAGGTGCTGCGGTTCCAGGACCGCGCGTATCTTGCTGACGTGGGCGTGCAGGGAGCCCATCGCTCCGCCCGGCGTCCGTCCCGGCTGCTGCGGCCACAGTTCCTCGCACAGCGTCTGCGGAGCGACCGCTCGGCCCTCGCCCAGCAGCAGGCGGATCAGCAGCAGCCGCTGCCTGCGCCGGCCCGGATCGAGTATCGCGCCCGCCCGCCGTACCTCCAGCGGACCCAGCAGCCCGAAGTCGAGACCTTGCCCCGCAGTTGTCACCGCACCCACCCAGAATCCCGCTTGAGGCGAGGACCCCGTGGCCCGCTGCCCACATACCGGACAGGACATTAGCAGGATGTCACTCCGTGTGATCATTCGCGGTCGTCTCGAACCGCCGTCGCAGGGGCATCCGGACGGGCGCCCCTCGCCTTCGACGGCGCATGAACCGGCGTGCCCATCGTTCCGTTGACTGATCGAACGGTCGTCGTCAGGAGTGGGGAAGAGACATGGTCAACGTCGAGGGAACGAGCACCGCCCGGTTCGAACCGGTCCGAGCGGCGCTGGCGGCACACCTGGAGTCCGGCGAGGAGTTGGGGGCGTCGATCGCCGTCGACGTCGACGGAGTCATGGAAGTCGATCTGTGGGGTGGGCACGCCGATGAAGCGCGGACCGTTCCCTGGCACCAGGACACGTTGGTCAGCCTGTGGTCGACCACCAAGACCCTGAGCAGTCTGGCGGCCCTCGTCCTCGTCGACCGGGGGGCACTGGACCTCCACCGCCCGGTCGCGCACTACTGGCCCGAATTCGCTGCTCAGGGCAAGCAGGACATCGAGGTGCGGCACGTCCTGGCACACACCTCGGGGCTCTCCGGCTGGCAGCAGCCCTTCACCATGGACGATCTGTACCACTGGCCGACCGCGAGCGCCCGGCTGGCCGCGCAGGCGCCCTGGTGGGAGCCGGGCAGCGCCTCGGGCTATCACGTGCAGACTCAGGGACAGCTCGTGGGAGAGCTCGTCCGGCGGGTCAGCGGCCGTACCCTGACCGAGTTCGTCGACACGGAGATCGCCAAACCGTCGCAGGCCGACGTCCAGATCGGTGCGCGGCAGGCCGACTGGTCGCGCATCGCCGAGCTGGTGGCCCCGTCGCAGCTCTCCGGAATACCCGCCGGCCTCGATCCCGAGGGGATCTTCACCAAGACCTTGCTCGGAAGTCCCGCCAGGGATGAGCATGTCGACACTCCGCAGTGGCGCCGTGCCGAACTCGGCGCCGTCAACGGACACGGCAACGCACGCGGCATGGCCCGCGCCCTCTCCGTGATCTCACGACGCGGCCAGGTGAACGGCCTCCGGCTCCTCTCCGAGGAGACGGTGGAGAAGGTCCTCGAGGTACAGGCGGACGGAGTCGACCTGTTCCTGGGTGTTCCCGTGCGCTGGGGCATCGGCTTCGCGCTCGCCGATGCGAGGACGATGCCGCACATGCCCACCGGAAGGGTCTGCTTCTGGGTCGGCCGGGGCGGTTCGATCGTCATGATGGACCTCGACCGGCGCGTCACGTTCTCGTACACGATGAACCGGCTGGGCGACGGAATCCTCGGCTCGGAGCGCACCCACAGCTACATCAGGCATGTCTATGAAGTCCTGGACTCCACCGACTGAGGCCCGGCCGCTCCGAGAGCTCCGTGGGCGGAGACGTGCCCCACCGGTTCAGCTCGCGCGTCAGGGTGCGGTTCTCGGGCTGCGCCCCAGCGCAGTGCTGAGGTTCCAGCGGTCGTTGCGACGCCGCCAGTCGCCAGGAGTGCCGTTGCGCCGGAGGCGCGGCTGTCGAACCGAACGACCTGGACGTGAGCCGTCATGTTGCACGTCCCCGCCGGCGGCTGCTTCTGCAAGGGGGGAAGGGTCCCGATGTCCTCAGGGCGCCGGAGGGGGCAGGTTTCGTGCGGAGCCCGGCGTGGCTCCGCTCATCAGACCTTCTCGGCGGTCACGCGAGGGTGGTCGGTGGTCGGTGATGGACACGGTGATGTCCTCGGCGTCGGACGTCAGGATGGTGACGCGGCCTGGGCGGGCAAGGGCGATGGCGCAGAGCATGGCGTCGATGGCGTACTTGTGGCCGTGCAGCCCGGCCGTGCGCAGCAGGGCGGGGCTGACTGGGCCAGGGCCTGGGCGACCGGCTCGACGCGCAGCCGGAGAGCGTCCACTTCAGGGCGGGGTCGTTGCGCCACCTTCTCGAGGTACGCGGAGACCTTCCGCTTGCCGACCCGCTCGCGGATCGCCTGCCGAGTACCGGCGGTCAGGAAGACGGAAATGCCGTTACCGGGACCATCGCCGGGCGGTAAGCCGGCGTCGTCGCCAGCCATTTGCGTCTCGCATGCCGCTGACCTGCGGTTCTCTTTAACCTGTTTTCGACTTTACATGTTTGCGATGACCTACCATGTCGAGTGCGTCGCGATCCTTGAGCCGATCGCGAAGGGCGCTTGACCTGCGGTTTAGTTCTGCCGGCTCCGCATATGACTCGACGGGATCACTCTCTGTACTGAACGGCTGAATGGGATCCAGCTGCCGCTACGTCCGGCCCGATGGCCACGGGGAGATACCGTGGTCTCGGGCCGGACAACATGGCAGACTCCGCGCATTTGCGACGCCTGACAGGTCAGCCGCCGTTGCCGTCATCGGTCGCCCGCTTCCGGTGACGATCAGGGTCGTAGATCGCGGTGAGAAACGGCGTGATTCCCAGGGCACAGAAGCCGTACTCCAGTTGCTGGTACCACGCTCGTTCGCTCTCAAGCTCCTTGGACACCTGAGCGGGTACTTCACCGGGGTGGTCGCCGGTCGACACCATGACGACGAACGACGTGCCCTCGTCTGCCGGGTCAGACGGATTGGCGATCACCATGAAGTCCCAGGTTGCTGCGCCGGGGACGTCCGAGCCGGCATCCAGGCGCCGCAGCGGCTGTCTGAGCCAAGGCTCTTGTGTCCTCGGCCAGCTGACGTCTGGTGTCGCAACTGTCGAGCAGACCGGCCAGCGAGTGCAGTCTGCCCCGGACCCATGGCTTGAGGAAGCGATCAAGGGCACCCAGCGGGTAGGCGTCCTCGGCAGATTCAGCAACCAACAGCGCACCACGAGCCAAAGCCCGATATCTGTCTGCGAGATCCATCAGCTTCCCCACCCGAGACGACGATCACCTCTCACCGTATCGATCAACAAACCGACAGTGAAGGCTGATCGGACAGAACGCGACGGTCCGTTGGAGTGACCCGTTCCCGGCACCCTTGGTGGCAAGCTGCGTGCGGGGGTGACCGTGTCGGGAGCCGGCAGCTGTGAGGTGACGGTGGGGTGTCAGGTCTCCCGGTGCCCGCTCAAAACAGTTGGTCCTCGCCGCTGGTGTCCGCGATGACTGGCCGGAACCGGGCAGGGAGGCCGTCCAGGCGGTCAGGACCGGCCGCGGCGGCCACGGCAGGGGCCGTCTCGGCCAACCAGGCACGAAACCAGTCGGCGGCTTCGCGGTAGGGGACTCGCGCCAGGACACGGTGCTCGCCGGAGGGGCAGAAGTCGACGGCGACAGTGAGCAGGCAGGAACGGGGTGCGTTCTGACTGCCCGTCCAGGACACGCGCAGGACACCGCAGGGCTTGCGTCCGCGGGGGGCGCGGTGGGTCGGGCGCAGCGATCGGCAGGCTATGTGGGCGGTCCATGCGGCGAGGTGCGGCAGGGGCAGGGTGGTGCGTGCGCGGCAGCCGGGGCAGCGGTGCCAGTGGCGGAGCCAGTCGTCGGTGTCGGTGTCGAAGAGGCGTGTGTAGCGGTTCGCCACGCGGATGTCGTTGCTGTACAGGTGGTCGGGGCGTTCCTGTGTGTTGCAGGACTGGCAGACGGGCGCGCGGACGTAGCCGTGTTCGTGGCAGTGATCGAGCACGGTGGCGGGCGCAGTGCGGCAGACGGCGCACGCCCACCCAGCCCCCCTGCGGGAGGTACCGGGCTTCCTGCTGAGCACCGAATACCGCTGGCCTTCCAGCTCTTTGTCATACGGACGCAGAGAGGCGGTGGGGCTCTCGGGGCTCGGCGTCTGCCGACCGCCGACGTGTCGGGCCTGCCGGGGGTGGGAGGGCGGCTCGGTGACGGCTGCGCTTGCCTGGCGGGTCCGCGCGGCTCGCACCCACTGCGTTTCGGCGTGCTCGGCCGCGTCCAGCAGCCTGACCACAGCGCGCGGCAGCCACCACGTGTGCTGCGTCCCGTCGCGAGTCTGCTCCACGAGCATCTGTCGCCAGTCGATCCCCGCCAGATGGTACGGCCGGCCGACTTCACGTCGTGCTGCCCGCTCGGGGCCGCCCAGCTCCTGAAGTTCCCCCGTGATGCGCTGGCGCCAACGCAGCGGCGCTTCCTCGTTGCGCTCCTGCCTCGGCGCCCCACGAAACGGACCGATGCGGACCAGGTCCTGCCGATCCATCCCCACCGCGTTCAGTTCCGCGGCCGCCCGGCACACCTCAACCTCCGGAACGCTCCACTGACCGCCGCTCGCCCTCACCGTCGCCACCACATCACCGCCGAGCAGGACGTACCCCACCTGGGCACGGGCAGGAGAGCAGGTGAACGCCCCAGAAGCCGTCGGCACAGCACTGTCGGCCGTCAAATCGACCCACAGAGCGTCCGCGGCGACCAGGGTGATCAGGCCGTCCGGACGACCGGGAATGACGCGCTCTGACATACCGACAGGCTAACGGCCTGCAACGCGGCAACGGGTCCCAAGCGCCTCGGTCGGCCCGGGCCGCCGCCCGCAACTCCATATTCCTGAGCATCTGGTTCGTCGCGCCGAGGTCAGCGCCTCCCGTGCCCGTAGCCGAACCTCCAGAACGTCAAGTACCGGGCAAACCGCCCTCGCACATCAGCCGTCCCCGAGCCCGGACGAATGGGCAACAGAGTCCCGCGGCGAGCCAAAGCGGCAGGACAGCGTCACCGGCAGATCCTCGAAGGACACTGCAGGAGACCTACAGGACCACCACCGACACCGAGACCGCTCGGACGAGTTACAGCAATGCCCCCAACTCCCCGTCAGGCCGGACCGGTCGAGTGGGGGAACCCGGCCGACCCGGACACCGGGCGGGTCACGGCCGTCGAGGGCTTACCGCAAGCGCTTCATCTACCAACTCACGCGGGAGGGAGAGGTCGTCGAGCCGGCTCCGGCCGCGTATGACGAAGCGTTGGGGCGGGGTGCGCTGCAGGCCGTCGCCTGCACGACACCGTCAGCGGCTGCGTGCCCTCCTCCTGCCGGCGGCGTCGCAGCACACGGCATCACGGTCCCGGTGTCGCCGTGGTCTGTTCGTCGGTCAGGCGGGCCCGCCAGCCGCTGACGTAGTCATGGGGCATGGAGGCCAAGCGGGCGATCTCCACGTCGTCGCGCCCGTCGGCCCAGGCCAGGATCCGCGTGACCGTGCGGTTCCGCGCGGCACGGAAGTCCTTGAGCATGGTTTCAAGCCGTTCGACCTCCTCGCCTTCGCGGACGAGTTGTCGGTCGACGGCGGCGCGCTCATCGGCGCGCAACTGCCGCAGGTAGGCGGACAGGCCCGTCAGGACCAGCGCCTCCTCGTGCGCGGCGTTCTGGAAACCTTCGGCCACGGCCGCCAGTACGCAGTCCGGCGCGTCGGCGAGAGTGGCTCCGAGGGGTTTGGCCGCCTCCCAGGTGCTCTTGCCGGCCTCTGTGGTCTCCAGCCAGATGCGGGCCTCCATCGGTGTACGGTCGCCGCACGCCTGCGCGCGGTAGGCGTAGAGGGCGGCGCGGTGGCCGTAGAAGGTGTAGCCGTCCTCAATCTGCCGGTCGGCGGCGCGGCACATCCGCCCCGGTACACCGCCGTAGCCCGAGACGGGCCGGTAGTCGGCGTAAGCGTCCAGCTCCGCGTCGGTGGCCACGCCCCAGGACGGGTCGCACAGGTCGGGGTTCGCCGCGAGGAACGCGCTGACCTCGACGCGCCGGGCGGGGGCCGGGGTCATCCCAAGCCTGGGCCAGACGACCGCTCCGGGCGGGTCGAAGGTGGGGGTGGCGGCCTGCTCGATGTCGTTCCAGGCGGTGGCGGCCTCGGCCGACCACTCCAGTTCGCCCTCCGGCCCGGTCCGGTGCATCGAGTCCACGAGCCGCTGCACGGCGGGCAGTATGTTCAGCGCGAGCGCATACAACTCCTCGGCGGTGAAGAAGCGCCAGGAGTAGCCGCTCTGTTCGTCGTGGTCCAGGTGGGTCAGCAGCTGCACCAGAACTCCGGGGGCCGGGAGCGTCCCGTCGCCGAGCGCCCTGCGCGGGATGCCGGGGAGCCGGCTGTCGAGGTGCTCGCGCGAAGCCCGCCAGTCGACGTCGCCGAACCAGACCGCGCCGCTGCCCGCGTCGACCGCCAGCCACTGGTGGTATCCCACTCCCGGGCCGTACCGCTCCTCCTGCTGCTCGGCGTCCTCGTCGTGCCAGACGTACTCGGCGGGGGGCGGATTCAGTTCAACGGCCATGAAGCCGTCCTCGGGGCGGTAGCCGGTGAGGATGTAGGCCGTCCTCGGCGCGCTGTCGGCGGCGGTCATGAGGGGTTTCCTCTCGGTGGAACAGCATCCGCCGCAAACCGTAGTGCGGCCGCCGCTGATTAGTTTAACTTTCAGCCATTACGCCTGGCAGTCGGACGCACCGGAGGCCCCGGGCCCATGTGGTCTACGCGCGTGCCGACGGACATCAGGTTGGCCGTATTTCATGCGATCTCCACGATCCGTTCACCTCTGGCTGCAGCGCCTGCCGCACGCGCGGTGGGAGGACCGCCGCGTGGTGCCACACGCCGCCACACGCCCCGCCTCGTCCTCGTACCCCCGCCTCGTCCTCGTACCCCCGCCTCGTCCTCGTGCCCGCGCTGCGCGAGGAACCCGAAGTGCCGGTGCCCGCCGGTCGGAAACCCGGCCGCGTGAAAGCGGAGTTCCTCGCTCGCCGTCGTGCCCGCACCGCGCACCGAGCCGCCGGTGAGAATCGGTTATGCCAGGACGTCGAGGGGCCGCCAGGAGCCGGCGAGCCGGCTCAAGGCCTCGCCCTGCTCCGGGCGGAGTGCCACAAGATCACCCATGAGCGGAGAGCACGCGCATCGAGGTCCGGCCCGAGCCGGGGAAGGGGCTCGCGCCGGCCCGCGAGTTCAAGGAGGCCGCGCCCGAAACGCCGGGCCCTCGGCGAAGCCGGGCAGTCGGCCGTGGACGACGACCTGCGGCTCCGGCCCGAGCCCGTCCGCATCCGCCGGCCCGCTCAGCCCGAAGAGATCGGCCTGTGGCAACGGCTGGGCTCCGGCCCCACCCGAACACCACAGGCACCCCCGTGGATGACGTCGCGACCGTACGCGCGCAGGGGTGCGCGAAGGTGTACAAGGTTGTTGCGGTGGGCGAAGTCGGCGACGGTGAACTGCCGCAAGGGTCCGGAGTGGGCCTCGACGGGTTGGCCAGGACGCGTAGGCCGGGGTGGAGCACAGCTCGCCGCGGCTCTTCCTGGACCGGCGCCGGAGCTGCTCGCCCGTGTGGGGGAGCGGTTGCCAGGACGCAGACCGGGACGCCGTCCGGGCGGGGCGCGTGGATCGACCCGATCGCGGCCGGGTTGTTCGCGGCACTCTTCTCGCGGTGGTCGACGCCTGCGGTGATGGCCGGCCGAGACCGGTCGGGCGGGTGGTGGCCGTCCGGACGCCCCGGCCACGGCCGGAACTCGAAGGCTCCTGTGGCGGAAGTGCTCACGCGGGCGGCTACGGAACCGGGCATTCCCCGGTTCCGTAGCTCCCATCAGGCGGCTCCCATCAGGCGGCTCCCGTCAGGCGGCGACCAGCTCCGGTCCGGCGACGGGGGAGCCGGGGGCCGCCGGGGCGGCGGGCTTCCGCATCCCCTTCAGCACGACCACCACCGCCGCGGTGACCGCCGTGCCCGCCGCGACCGCGATCAGGTACAGCAACGGGCTGCCGATCAGCGGGAGCACCCAGATTCCGCCGTGAGGGGCCCGCAGGGTGGAGCCGAAGGCCATCACCAGGCCGCCGGCGGTCATGCTGCCGACGATGTTGGCCGGGATGACCCGCAGCGGGTCGGCCGCCGCGAACGGGATCGCACCTTCGGTGATGAACGACGCGCCGAGCACCCAGGCAGCCTTGCCGTTCTCCCGCTCCTCGGCGGTGAACAGCCGACGCCGGACGACGGTCGCCAAGGCCATGCCCAGCGGCGGGGTCATACCGGCGGCCATCACGGCGGCCATCACCTTGAGACTGCCGGAGTCCGGGGTGGTACCCGCGGCGGTGAGCGCACCGGCGGCGAAGGTGTAGGCGACCTTGTTGAGAGGACCGCCCATGTCGAAGGCCATCATCGCGCCGAGCAGCGTGCCGAGCAGGATCGCGTTGGAGCCGGAGAGGCCGTTCAGCCAGTCGGTCAGGCCGTGCATGGCCGAGGCGATCGGTGAGCCGGCCACCACGAACATCACGAAGCCGACCACCCCCACCGACAGCAGCGGGATCACCACCACCGGCATGATGCCCTTGATCGCCTGCGGCACGTTCCACCGGATCATCCACAGCACCAGGAAGCCCGCGATCAGACCTGACACGATGCCGCCGAGGAAGCCCGCGCCGACTGCCACCGAGACGGCACCGCCGGCTATGCCGGCGGCCAGTGCTGCCCGGTCCGCGATCGCCCAGGCGATGTATCCGGAGAGGATCGGGACCAGGAAGCCGAAGGAGGCCTTGCCGGTCTGGAACAGCATCGCCGCCCAGCTGTGCGACGAGGTCCATTCGAAGTGGCCCAGTACGGACGGGGCGGAGGCGATCTGGTAGCCGCCGATCGCGAAGGCGAGGGCGATCAGCAGACCACCGGCCGCGACGAACGGGATCATGTAACTGACGCCCGTCATCAGGTACGTGCGCAGTCGCTGGGCCCAGTGCTCGCCCGCCGGCGCGCTCGGTGCCGCGACCGGTGCGGCGGCGGCACGTGCGCCGCTGCCGGTCTCGGTGACCATCCTGGCGGCCCGGGAGATCAGGTCGTCGGCGCGGTTGACGGCGGCCTTCACGCCCACGTCCACGGTCGGCTTGCCGGCGAAGCGGGCGCGGTCCCGGACCTCGACGTCATGGGCGAAGATCACCGCATCGGCGGCTGCGATCATCTCGGGGGCCAGCGGCGTCGTCCCGGCCGAGCCCTGGGTCTCGACCTGGATCTGCGCACCCGCCCGGGCGGCGGCCAGTTCCAGGGCCTTGGCGGCCATGTAGGTGTGGGCGATGCCGGTCGGGCAGGATGTCACCGCGACCAGCCGCAGCCCACCGCCGGGGGCGGCCGTCTCCGGAGCGGCGGCCGGCGCCTCCTCTCCGTTGATCCGGGCCGCGACCGCGTTCGGGCTCTCGGCATCGCGCAGGGCGCCGGTGAAAGCGGGGTCCATCAGCCGGCGGGCCAGCGCGGCGAGGATCTGCAGATGGGTGTCGTCCGCACCGGCCGGTGCCGCGATCAGGAAGATCAGGTCGGCGGGCCGTCCGTCCGGGGCGTCGAAGTCCACCCCCCTCGCGCTGCGGCCGAAGGCCAGGCTCGGCTGCGTGACATGGGGTGATCTGCAGTGTGGAATGCCGATTCCCTCACCCATCCCGGTCGGGGCCTGGGCCTCGCGGGCGGCGACATCGGCGAGGAAGCCGTCGAGGTCGGTGACCCGGCCCTCGGCGACCAGCCGCTGGGCGAGGGCGCGGAGAGCTTCGCTCTTGTCCTCGGGGGCGAGATGCAGATCAACGAGTGCGGGTGTGATCAGTCCGCTGGTGTCGCTCATCGTGTCGATCCTTCAACTGGTGGCTGACAGTGTTCTCTTGCCCCCGGGGTCGCCCTTCCGTCCCACACGGTCGGGCGTGGTGCCTCCGGCAGGGATGCCGGACGTTCGCCTGCGAGTGCCCGCTCGGCCGCTGTGGTCGCAGCCGCGCCGGTGTCGCGCTCGGCGTTCGTCCGTCGGCGTCCCTCCCTCAGGAGGCCGTTCTCAACCGCGAAGCGGTCGTTCGAGCGGGATGTCCGCCGTAACGAGCACCGCGGCCGGGTCCAGATCGGCCGGGGTCGGCATGACGCTCCCCGGCAGTTGTACGGCGGCGGCGCCGTGCGCCAGGGCCGCCGCGAGTGCCCCGGGGCCGGTACCACCGGCTCCGAGGAAGCCTGCGAGTGAGGCGTCGCCCGCTCCCACGTCGCTGCGGACGGCCGCGACCGGTGCGCTGCCGTACCAGCTGCCCTCCTCGGCGATCAGCAGCATCCCGTCCGCACCGAGGCTGGTGAGGACCTGCTGGGCGCCGCGCTTGCGCAGCTCCCCGGCCGCGTCCACGGCGTCGCCGACGGTGACGACCGGGCGGCCCACGGCCTCCGCGAGTTCCTCCCGGTTGGGTTTGACCACGTCGGGGCGGGCCGAGAGCGCGGCGAGCAGTGCGGGCCCGGAGGTGTCCAGGGCGATCCGGGTGCCACCCGAGTGCACCTGCGCGACCAACTCGGCGTACCACTCGGGTACCAGTCCGCGCGGCAGGCTGCCGCAGCAGGCCAGCCAGCCGATGTCGTTCCCGGTGCAGTCGACGCGGACGAGCGCCAGCAGGGCGGCCGACTCGGCGGCGCTGAGCTCGGGACCCACCGAGTTGATCTTGGTGAGGCCGCCGCCGTCCTCGGCGATCGAGACGTTGATCCGGGTGTCGCCCGAGATCGCGACTGCCGCGACCTCGATGCCCTGGCGGCGCAGCAGATCGGAGAGCAGCTGCCCGGAGAAGCCGCCCAGTGGCAGGACGGCACGGGTGCGGTGGCCGGCGGCCGTGAGCGCACGGGAGACGTTGACGCCCTTGCCGCCCGGGTCCAGCCGGTCGTGCGCGGCCCGGTTCACCTCGCCCAGGGCGAGCGTTGCCAGCTCGTAGGTGCGGTCGAGGCTGGGGTTCGGGGTGATGGTGACGATCATGCGCGGATGACTTCCGGTCCGTGGTTCTCGATCTCGGCGGCCTGCACGTCGGTCAGTCCGGTGTCCGTGACCAGGACGTCGACCTGCTCCAGCGAGCCGAACCGGGCGAAATGGCGGGCGCCGAACTTGGAGGAATCGGCCACCAGGACCACCCGTCCGGCACCGGTGAGCATGGCCCGTTTGACGGCCGCCTCGGCGAGGTCCGGCGTCGAAAGACCGCCCTCCGGGGAGAAGCCGTTGGTGGCGATCACCGCGACGTCCGCGTGGATGTCGGCCAGGTCGCGCAGGGCCCAGGCGTCGACGGCGGCATGGGTGCGGTGGCGCAGCCGCCCTCCGATGAGGTGGAGGGCGAGCCCGGGATGGTCGGCCAGCCGGGCTGCGACCGGGAGAGCGTTGGTGACGACGGTGAGGGCGCAGTCGGCGGGGAGCAGGCCGGCCAACCGGGAGACCGTCGTCCCCGCGTCCAGGATCACGCTGCCCTCGCTCGGGAGCAGGGCCAGGGCCGCCCTGGCGATGCGTTCCTTCTCGGCGCCGGCCGTGGAGTCCCGTTCGGCCAGGCCGGGCTCCAGGTGCAGTGCGCCGACGGGCAGTGCGCCGCCGTGCACCCGGTGCAGCAGACCGGCCCGGTCGAGGGCGCTCAGGTCACGGCGGACGGTCTCCTGCGTGACGCCGAAGTCCTCGGCCAGCGTCGGCACGTCCACCCTGCCCTGCTCTTGGGCGAGGCGGAGGATGCGTTGCTGCCGCTCGGGTGCATACATGTGGGATTGGGTCCGTTTCATGTCTGTTTACGCCTGGTGAAGCCCGACCATACGCGCTCCGGACGAAAAAGCAACACGTCGTCCAGTCTGCCTTCGCAGCCCCTTGACCTTGCCCGAATGTGTTGACATCCCTCGCCGACCGGGCGTAAAACCAATCGAAACAACACGCTAACGGGCGTGAAACCACGCACCGCCCGGTCTCCGCGACTGCCCCCGTACGCGAAGACCGGGCACGAACCACGAGGGCCGCGCTTCACCCTCTGCGCGGGCCGCCGTGCCCGACTCTCCCGCCGACCCGGTTCCCACCCGGGTCGGCGATCGTCTCCCCAAGGAATTCCCATGCACTCGATCCAGGTCACCGTCGGCTCCGAGAGCGGCCTGCACGCCCGCCCGGCGTCACTGTTCGTCCAGGCCGCCGCCCGGCAGCCGGCCAAGGTCACCATCGGCCGCCCGGGCCAGGCCCCGGTCGACGCCCGCAGCCTGCTGTCCGTCCTCGCCCTGGCCGCCGGCAGCGGCGAGACCCTGGAGCTCACCGCCTCCGGCGACCGGGCCCAGGACTCGCTGAAGGCGCTGGCCGCCCTGCTCGCCTCCGACCTCGACGCAGCGGCATGAGTGATCTGATACGCGGGATCGGCGTCGGCACCGGCAGTGCGGCAGGGCCTGTCGCCCGGATGGCACCCGTACCCACGCTGCCCGCCCCGAGGGCCGTCGCAGACCCGGCGGCCGAGGCGGCGGCGGTCCGCGCCGCCCTCGGTGCGGTCGTCACCGGCCTGCACGAGCGCGCCGCCCGCGTGAGCGGCACCGGCTCCGAGGTGCTCGCGGCCCAGGCCATGATGGCCGCCGACCCGGTCCTCGCCGACCGGGCCGCCGCCCTCGCAGAGCAGGGCACCGACGGCGCCCACGCGCTCGCCACCGCCTTCGACGGCTTCCGCGCCGCGCTGGTCGCCGCCGGCGGGTACTTCGCGGAACGCGCCGCCGACTTGGACGACCTGCGCGACCGCGCGGTGGCGTACCTGCTCGGCCTGCCCGTGCCCGGCCCGCCCGACCCCGGGCACCCGTACGTCCTGGTCGCCGACGACCTGGCGCCCGCCGACACCGCGCTGCTCGACCCCGAGCGGGTGCTGGCCCTCGTCACCGTCCGCGGCGGGCCGACCAGTCACACGGCCATCCTCGCCAAGGCGCTCGGTCTGCCCGCCGTCGTCGGCTGCACCGCCGCCGCGGAACTGGAGGACGGCCGGCAGGTCCTGGTGCACGGCGCGGACGGTGTGATCGAGCCCGACCCGAGTCCGGAGGCGGTCGAGCGGGCCGCCGAGCGGGAGCGCCGTCGCCGCGAGCTACTGGCCGGGTTCCAGGGACCGGGCCGGACCGCCGACGGCCACCCGGTCTCACTGCTGGTCAACCTCGGTGCGCCGCACGAGCTGGCCGGTGCGGCTGCCGCCGACGCCGAGGGCGTGGGCCTGTTCCGCACCGAATTCCTCTTCCTGGACCGCACCGAGGCACCGGGCCGTGCCGAACAGGCCACCGCCTACCGGCAGGTCTTCTCGGCCTTCGCCGGGCGCCGGGTGGTCGTCCGCACGCTGGACGCGGGCGCGGACAAGCCGCTGCCCTTCGCCACCTCCGCCGACGAGGAGAACCCGGCCCTGGGCGTCCGCGGCCTGCGGACGGCCGCCCGGGATCCGCAGCTCCTGGAGACCCAGCTCGCCGCGATCGCCGAGGCCGCCCAGGACAGCACCGCGCAGGTCTGGGTGATGGCCCCCATGGTGTCGATACCGCGAGAGGCCGCCGCATTCGCCTCCCGGGTCCGTGCGCACGGCCTGCCGGTGGCCGGGGCGATGATCGAGGTCCCGGCCGCAGCCCTGCGGACCGACCGGCTGGCCGAGGTCTGCGACTTCTTCAGCATCGGCACCAATGACCTGGCCCAGTACACCTTCGCGGCCGACCGGACGCTCGGCTCCCTCGCCGAGCTGCTCGACCCGTGGCAGCCCGCCCTGCTCGCGCTGGTCGCCACCGCCGCTGCATCGGCGGCTGAGCACGGCCGTCCGATCGGCGTGTGCGGCGAGGCCGCCGCCGACCCGGCACTAGCCCTGGTGCTGGTCGGTCTCGGGATCACCAGCCTGTCCGCCGCGCCCGCCTTGCTCCCCGAGGTGCGGGCCGCCCTGGCCACACACACCCTCACCGAGTGCCGCGAACTCGCCGAGCTGGCCCTGCTCGCAGACGACGCCGACGACGCCCGCCGCAAGGTCCGGTCGAGCACCGCGGGACGCTGATCCACTCCATCGGGGCGCCGGGTCGGTGCGGACCCGGCGCCCACGGACGTTCTGGGCCTCGCTCGCTCCCGTCCGTCATGACGACCGTCGAGCTCGGGAACACCGGCCGGTGGCGGACCGCCCCACACGACGCTCGGTCGCCGCGAAGGCCGGCCCCCGTCGCGCAGTGAGGAGCAGCGCCGGAGTCGCGCGCTGCCGCACCGGTGTTCCGGTGCGGGCCGCTCTGCCGCCGGCACGTGCGGTGCGGGGCCGGGAAGCCGCGGCAGCCCCGTCGTCAGGCCACCGCCGTGCCGGTTCCCGCGATCACCTCGGGCCTCAGCAGCGCGGCGAGCCTCTCGGCCGGCAGCAGGCCCTTCTCCAGGACGAGCTCGGCCACGCCACGGCCGCTGGCGAGGGCTTCCTTGGCGATGTCGGTGGCGGCGGTGTACCCGATGTGCGGGTTCAGCGCGGTCACCAGGCCGATGGAGTTCTCGACGGTGGCGCGCAGCACCTCGGTGTTGGCGGTGATGCCGCCCACGCAGCGCCCGGCGAGGGTGAGGCAGGCCGCGCGCAGGTGGGTGATGGACTCCGACAGCGAGTGCAGGATGACCGGCTCGAAGGCGTTGAGCTGGAGCTGCCCCGCCTCGGCGGCCATGGTGATGGCGACGTCGTTGCCGATCACCTCGAAGGCGACCTGGTTGACGACCTCGGGGATCACCGGGTTGACCTTGCCGGGCATGATGCTCGAACCCGCCTGCACCGGCGGCAGGTTGATCTCGCCGAAGCCCGCGCGCGGCCCGGAGGACAGCAGACGCAGGTCGTTGCAGGTCTTGGACAGTTTGACGGCGACGCGCTTGAGTACACCGGACATCTGGACGAACGCGCCGCAGTCCTGGGTGGCTTCGACCAGGTTGGCCGCGGTGACCAGGGGCAGCCCGGTGATGTCGGCAAGGTGGCGGCGAGCCGATTCGGCATATCCGGCGGGGGCGTTGAGACCCGTGCCGATCGCGGTCGCGCCGAGGTTGATCTCAAGGATCAGCTCGACGGCCTCAGCGAGCCGGCTGCGGTCCTCGTCGACCATGACGGCGAAGGCGGAGAACTCCTGCCCGAGCGTCATCGGCACGGCGTCCTGCAACTGGGTGCGGCCCATCTTCAGAACGTCGCGGAACTCGACGGCCTTGCGGGCGAACGCGTCCTGGAGGACGGCCATGGCGCCGAGCAGGCCGCGCACCGCCAAGACGGTCGCGATCCGCACGGCGGTCGGGTAGACGTCGTTGGTGGACTGGCCGAGGTTGACGTCCTCGTTGGGGTGCAGGTGCCGGTACTCGCCCCTGGCACGGCCCAGCAGCTCCAGCGCCCGGTTGGCGATGACCTCGTTGGCGTTCATGTTGGTCGAGGTGCCAGCTCCGCCCTGGATGACGTCGACGACGAACTGGTCGTGCAGCTTGCCGCCGCGGATCTCCTGGCAGGCTGTGACGATCGCGGCGGCCTTGGCGGGCTCCAGCAGGCCGAGTTCCTCGTTGGCGAGGGCGGCGGCCTCCTTGACGGCGGCGAGGGCGTCGATCAGGTGCGGGTAGGCGGAGATGGGCGTGCCCGTGATGGGGAAGTTCTCGGTGGCGCGCAGGGTGTGGACGCCCCAGTAGGCGTCGGCGGGGACCTCGCGGTCTCCGAGCAGGTCGTGTTCGCTGCGGGTGGCGGCGGTCATGGGTGTGCGGGCCTCTTCCTGAGGTGGATGGGGTCAGGGCTGTGGAGCTGGTCCGGTCAGGCGGTGGCGAAGGCGGTCGGGTCCAGCGCCGCAACCGGCCGGATCCTGCCAACGGGCCGGCCGCCGCCGGTCATCGGCTCGCCCTCGAACCCGGCGAGCAGCCGCGGGTCGACACCCGCCCGGGCCAGGGCGGCGGCGGCCACCGGGACGCGCGCCCGGTTCGCCCCGTCGGCGATCTTCACTGCGACGGCCCGGCCGTCGGGCAGTGCGGCGATCTGGACGCCCTCGAAGCCGTCCTTGGCGAGCAGCCCGGGCACCGCGCGCATCAGCTCGGCCACGTCCCGCCCGGTGCCGGAGGCCATCTCCGGGTGGCCGCGCAGCGCGTCCGCCACCCGGCGCTCGGCCGTGCCCGGCGCCGCCGCGGCGATGCGGGCGGCGGCGCGGGCGAGGCCGTGCAGGGACACCGAGAACAGCGGGGACCCGCAGCCGTCGACGGTGACGTTCGCGATGCGCCGGCCGGTGAGTTCCTCGACGACCTCGGCGATCGCCGTCTGGAGCGGGTGGGCCGGATCGAGGTAGGTCTCCAGGGGCCAGCCGTTGAGTGTGCAGACGTACAGCATCGCGGCGTGTTTGCCGGAGCAGTTCTGGGCGAGCCGGGAGGGCGGGCGTCCCTCGCGCACCCAGGCGTCCCGGAGCGCCGGGCCGTACGGCAGGTCCGGGATGTTGCGCAGGTCGTCCTCGGAGACGCCGGCCAGTTCGAGGATCCGCCGGGTGCCGGCGAGGTGCCGTTCCTCGCCGGAGTGGCTGCCCGTCGCGAGGGAGAGAAGCTCGCCGTCGAGCGGCAGCCCGGCCCGTACCAAGGCGACGGCCTGGACGGGCTTGAGGGCCGACCGCGGGTAGCAGGCCGCGTCGATGTCGCCGATGCGGAAGCGGACCGCGCCGTCGCCACCGAGGACGACGACGGAACCGTAGTGGATGCCCTCGACCATGCCGCCTCGGGTGACATGGGCGACGGGTGAATACAGGGGCTCACGTAGCGCGGGCGCGTCCGCGAGGAGGCTTCTGTGCATCACTGCCTCGTTCGGTGGTGGGTTGCTGCTGACCGGAGTTCGGGGCACGCGGCGGCCTCGCTGAAGGCGTGCCCGGCCCCACGGATCGTGGCGGTGGTAGCCCCGCTCAGCCGTCGGTCGTGCCGGCGGCGCGCGCGACGCGGCCCCGGATCGCGTACCAGCCGGCGACCAGCGCTGCGGCGATCAGCGGCACGCACAGCACGGTGGTGCGGGCCGCCCCGCCGTCGGCGTACATGAGGACCAGGACGGAGGCGAGGAAGGCCAGAGTCACGAGTTCGGTCCACGGGGAGCCGGGCAAGCGGTAGCCGGGGCGGATCAGTTCGCCGTCGCGGGTCTTCCGCCAGAAGAGGAGGTGGCAGACCATGATCATGCCCCAGGTCGCGAGGATGCCGATCGCCGCGAGGTTGAGCACGATCTCGAACGCATCGGCCGGGACCACGAAGTTGAGGCCGACGCCGAGGACGCACATGCCACTGGTGAGCAATATGCCGCCGTACGGCACCTGCGTGCGGCTCATCCGGGCGGTGAACCGCGGGGCGGAACCGTTGACGGCCATCGAGCGCAGGATGCGGCCGGTGGAGTAGAGGCCGGAGTTGAGCGAGGACATGGCCGCGGTGAGGACGACCAGGTTCATCACGTCGCCGGCCGCCGGAACGCCGATGTGGGACAGCACGGTCACGAACGGGCTCTGGCCGGTGCTGTACTTGTTCCACGGCATCAGCATCGACAGGAGGACGACCGAGCCGACGTAGAAGAGGCCCACGCGCCACATGATCGAGTTGATCGCCTTCGGCATGATCTTCTCGGGGTTCTCGGTCTCCCCGGCCGTGATGCCGACCAGTTCGACGGAGGCGTAGGCGAAGACGACGCCCTGGACGACCAGCAGCATGGGCAGCAGGCCGTTGGGGAAGATCCCGCCGTTGTCGGTGATCAGGGACGGACCGGGCACGGCGCCGTCGACGGGGTGCCGGGTGACCAGCAGGAAGATCCCGATGCCCATGAAGACCACCAACGCGCTGACCTTGACGATGGCGAACCAGAACTCCAGTTCGCCGAAGATCCGCACCGAGATGAGGTTCACGGTGAGGACCACGGCCAGGGCTATGAGCGCGATCACCCACTGCGGGACGTCGGAGAACAGACGCCAGTAATGGGTGTACGTGGCGACGGCGGTGATGTCGGCGATGCCGGTGGTCGCCCAGTTGAGGAAGTACATCCAGCCTGCGGTGTAGGCGCCCTTCTCCCCCAGGAACTCCCGGGCGTACGAGACGAAGGCGCCGGAGGACGGCCGGTACAGGACGAGCTCGCCGAGCGCGCGCACGACGAGGAACGCGAAGGCCCCGCAGACGGCGTACGCGACGAACAGTGAGGGCCCGGCGTTGGCGAGGCGTCCGCCCGCGCCGAGGAAGAGCCCGGTGCCGATGGCCCCGCCGATGGCGATCATGTTGACGTGCCGGGCTTTCAAGGACTTGCTGTAGCCGGTGTCCCCGGCATCGACGTGACGGGTCGTGGGGCGTTTCTCGTCTCTGAGGAACTGCTCGCTCACGCCTCGGGTCCGCCTTCCATGGGGGTGTCCGTGCGCTTGGGGCGCACGATGTCGGTGAGGGTCGTTTCGACCCGGAGGAGGTGGTGGGACATGGCCTCTACCGCGTCGTGCTCGGAACCGTCGATCAGCGCCTCGACGATCGCCCGGTGCTCGCAGTTGGACTGCTCGCGCCGACCACCCAGCTCGTTGAGGAAGGTCGACTGACGCGCCAGTGCGTCACGGATCTCCTCGATGACCCGACGGAAGACCGGGTTGCGGGAAGCCTCGGCCACCGCCAGGTGGAAGACGGTGTCCATGGCGACCCACGCGGTGGTGTCGGTCTCCTGCTCCATCCGGTCGAGCAGGTGGGCCAGGTGGTCCAGGTCCTCCGGGGTGCGGCGCAGCGCGGCGTACCCGGCGACCGGGATCTCGACGTGCTGGCGCACCTCCAGCAGGTCGCTGGCGGCGTAGTCACCGAAGGTGGGTTCCTCGACCGTGTTCGCCACGACGAAGGTGCCCTTTCCGGTCTTGGAGACGGTCAGGCCCATGGCCTGAAGGGCCCGGAGCGCCTCCCGCAGCACGGGCCGGCTGACCTCGAGGGTCCGGCACAGCTCCGCTTCGGACGGAAGCTTGTCGCCCACGGCGTACTGACCGCGCTCAATGGCGCTGCGCAGGTGGCCGAAGACCGCTTCCATCGCGCTGACGCGCCGCGGGACCCCACCACCTGTCTGGCTGTCTGACAGGTTCACGTGGCGATCCTGTGGGCTGCGGCGCAGGGTGTCAAGACACCGGCCATGAACCGGCTGCTCGCGCCGGCCTCTGCAGAGGCCGCAAGTCCCTCCTGGGCCCTGGCCGCCCGCACCCGGCGCCGGCTGGCCGATGTCGGCCTGCCGATAGGCCGGTATCCGGTTGGCCGTCGACGTCGCACCATATTGTTAACGCTCACAATTTGGGGGTCAAGCCCCCGTCGTCGACCGTGTCTTCGCTTGCCCCGCGCTATATCCAAAGGTGATCTCTGGACCCTTGACGCGGTTTCTGTGAGCGTTAACACTCATGAAACGCCAGCCCAGAGCGGCACCCACCGGGGCCTCCAGCGGGGTTCACTCACCCCGCTGCCCGGTCGGCCGTACCGACCCCGAACGAACCCGGCCCCCTCCACCCCGGGCCGGTGCTCGACCCCGCTCGACCCGATCCGAGGCCCCTGCCGAGGTCGCGGCGATCGCGGCATACCACTGGAGGAATAGTGCGCAAGGTTTCGATGGGCCTCGCTGCTGCGGGCCTGGCATTGGCCCTGACGGCTTGCGGCCAGAGCGCCAACGGTGTGGGCGACGGCGCGAGCGGCGGTAACGCCAAGGGTGGCCTCGTCGGCATCGCGATGCCCACCAAGTCGTCGGAGCGCTGGATCGGCGACGGCGACAACATGGTCAAGCAGTTCCAGGCCAAGGGCTACAAGACCGACCTGCAGTACGGCGACAATGTCGTCGAGAACCAGGTCTCGCAGATCGAAAACATGATCACGAAGGGCGCCAAGCTGCTGGTGGTGGCCGCCATCGACGGCTCCTCGCTCACGAACGTGCTCCAGAAGGCCTCCGAGGCCAAGATCCCGGTGATCTCGTACGACCGCCTGATCCGCGGCACCGGGAACGTCGACTACTACGCGACCTTCGACAACTTCAAGGTCGGTGTCCTGCAGGGCAGTTACATCGTCGACAAGCTGGGTCTCGCGAGCGGCAAGGGCCCGTTCAACATCGAGCTGTTCGCCGGCTCGCCGGACGACAACAACGCCACCTTCTTCTTCCAGGGCGCGATGAGCGTGCTCCAGCCGTACATCGACCAGAAGAAACTGGTCGTCCAGAGCGGTCAGACCAGCCTCAGCCAGGTCGGCACGCTGCGCTGGGACGGCGGTGTCGCACAGTCCCGGATGGACAACCTGCTGAGCAAGTCGTACACATCGGCCGGCGTCGACGCGGTGCTCTCCCCCTACGACGGCATCTCCATCGGCATCCTGTCCTCCCTCAAGGGCGTCGGCTACGGCAGCTCGGGCAAGGCCCTGCCGATCGTCACCGGCCAGGACGCCGAGCTGGCCTCGGTGAAGTCCGTCATCGCGGGCGAGCAGACCCAGACCGTCTACAAGGACACCCGCGAGCTGGCCAAGGTCGCGGTCCAGATGGGCGACGCCCTGCTCACCGGGGGCCGGCCCGAGGTCAACGACACCAAGCAGTACGACAACGGGGCCAAGATCGTCCCGGCGTACCTGCTGCAGCCGGTCAGCGTCGACAAGGAGAACTACCAGAAGGTGCTGGTCGACGGCGGGCAGTACACCGCCGACCAGCTCAAGTAGCCGCGGGGCCTCAACGCAGGGCCGCACCAGAGCCGGGCGCGTACGGGCGGGGCAGTCGACCTGACAGGCCCCGCCCGTAGCGCCCCTGTCGAACGGATGCACCACCATGGCCGGACCCGTCCTCGAGATGCGTTCGATCAGCAAGTCCTTCCCCGGTGTCCAAGCGCTCTCCGACGTCACCCTGAGCGTCGCCCCCGGCGAGGTCCACGCCGTCTGCGGGGAGAACGGCGCCGGGAAGTCCACCCTGATGAAGGTGCTCAGCGGGGTCCACCCGCACGGCTCCTACGAGGGCGAGATCCTTTTCCAGGGCGAGTCCTGCGCCTTCAAGGACATCCGGGCCAGCGAACAGCGCGGCATCGTGATCATCCACCAGGAACTCGCCCTGGTGCCGTACCTCTCCATCGCGGAGAACATCTTCCTCGGCAACGAGCACGCCACCCGGGGCATCATCAGCTGGAGCACAACGCTCACCCACGCCAGGTCGCTACTGCGGCGGGTCGGGCTGGACGAGAGCCCGCACACCCGGATCGCCGACATCGGCGTGGGCAAGCAGCAGCTGATCGAGATCGCCAAGGCGCTCGCCAAGGAGGTCAAGCTGCTGATCCTGGACGAGCCCACGGCCGCCCTGAACGGCGAGGACAGCCGCAAGCTGCTCGACCTCATCCTGGAACTCAAGGCCCAGGGCATCTCTTGCATCCTCATCTCGCACAAGCTGGGGGAGATCGCCCAGGTCGCCGACTCCGTCACGATCCTGCGCGACGGCCGGACCATCGAGACCATCGCGGTCGGCGCCGAGGGCATCTCCGAGGACCGGATCATCCGGGGCATGGTCGGCCGCGATCTGGAGCACCGCTACCCCGAGCGCACCCCCGAGCTGGGCGAGGTCGCCTTCGCCGTCGAGGACTGGACCGTCCACCACCCGATCGACCATCAGCGCAAGGTCGTCGACGGCGTGTCGCTCGAAGTGCGGCGCGGCGAGATCGTCGGTATCGCCGGCCTGATGGGCGCGGGCCGCACCGAGCTCGCGATGAGCGTCTTCGGCCGCTCGTACGGGCGCTGTACCGGAGGCCGGGTGCTGCTGGACGGCGAGGAGATCCGCACGCGCACCGTCCCGGAGTCGATCGGTCACGGCATCGCATACGTCACCGAGGACCGCAAGCACCTCGGGCTGAACCTGATGGACGACATCAGTCGCAACATCTCGCTGAGCGCGCTCGGCAAGGTCGCTCGGCGCGGGTGGGTGAACGAGCACGAGGAGACCCGGGTCGCGGAGTCCTTTCGCAAGGCCATGAACATCAAGGCCCCTTCGGTGTTCGCGGAGACCGGGAAGCTCAGCGGCGGCAACCAGCAGAAGGTCGTCCTCAGCAAGTGGATCTTCTCCGAGCCGGACGTACTGATCCTCGACGAACCCACCCGGGGCATCGACATCGGCGCCAAGGCCGAGATCTACACCGTCATCGCCGAACTCGCGGCCCAGGGCAAGGCGGTGCTGATCATCTCCTCCGAACTCCCCGAGCTGCTCGGCATGTGCGACCGCATCTACGCGATGGCCGAGGGCCGGCTCACCGGTGAGGTGGACCGCGCGGACGCGACCCAGGAATCACTCATGCGCCTCATGACCGTGAGCGCTGCGACCGAGAACGAGCAGGTGTAAGGCATGGCCCATTCAGAGACCACGGACACCCCGGGCACCACGGACCTCAAGACGGCCCTGCCCGTCCAGCCCGGCGGCGGTGGCGGCCTCGGTCCCCTGCTGGTGCGGGCGCTGCGCGGCAACATACGCCAGTACGGCATGCTGGTCGCGCTGGCGCTGATCGTCGTGGTGTTCCAGATCTGGACCGACGGCATCCTGCTCCAGCCCCTCAACGTCACCAATCTGATCCAGCAGAACAGCTACATCCTGATCCTGGCCATCGGCATGATGATCGTGATCATCGCCGGTCACATCGACCTCTCGGTCGGTTCGCTGGCCGCCTTCGTCGGCGCCGCCGCGGCCGTCATGATGGTCAAGCACGACGTGCCGTGGCCGCTCGCACTGACCGCCGCCCTGCTGATCGGCGCGGCCGCCGGTGCCTGGCAGGGGTTCTGGATCGCGTACGTCGGCATCCCGTCCTTCATCGTCACGCTGGCCGGCATGCTGCTGTTCCGCGGCGGGACGCAGATCCTGCTGCAGGGCCAGTCGGTGGCTCCCTTCCCCAAGGGCTTCCAGGAGATCAGCAGCGGCTTCCTGCCGGAGGTCGGCCCGCGGACCGACTACCACAACCTCACTCTGCTGCTGGGGCTCGTCGTGCTCGTGGTGGCGGTCCTCCAGGAGGTCCGGGGCCGACGGCAGGCCGCCCGCTACGGCCTCGACCTGCTCCCGCTCGGCTTCTTCCTGGCCAAGCTTGGCGCCATCGGCGCCGCGGTACTGGTGTTCACCCTGCTGCTGGCGAGCTACCACGGCTTCCCGATCGTGCTGCTGATCCTCGGCGTGCTGCTGGTCGCCTTCGGCTACCTGATGCGCAACTCCATCCTGGGCCGCCACACCTACGCGATCGGCGGCAACGAGGCCGCGGCGAAGCTGTCGGGCGTCAAGAGCAAGCGCGTCGTCTTCCTCGCCTTCGTCAACATGGGTGTGCTGGCCGCCCTGGCCGGCATGGTCTTCGCGGCGCGTCTCAACGCGGGTACGCCGCAGGCCGGCATCAACTTCGAACTGGAGGCGATCGCCGCCGCGTTCATCGGCGGCGCCTCGGCCTCCGGTGGCGTCGGCACGGTGCTCGGCGCCCTCATCGGCGGCCTGGTGCTCGGCGTGCTCAACAACGGTATGTCGCTGGTCGGTATCGGCACCGACTACCAGCAGGTCATCAAGGGCCTGGTGCTGCTGGCCGCGGTCGGTTTCGACGTCTACAACAAGCGCAAGGCCGGCTCCTGAACCCGTTCCGCCCCGGTCCGGCCGCATCCCTGCGGGGGCGTGCGGCCGGACCCGGTCGTCACTGCCGGTAGAAGGTGGCGTCGCCCTTGGCGAGGGTGGTGGCGACGGGCTGGACGTGGAGCAGGAAGTCGTAGTGCCGCAAGTACCGGCCCGCGGCGCCGTACGACTCGTAGGAGACCCCCGCCGGGTCCGCGAGGCCGGCGCGCTGGTAGAGGGCGGCGCTGTCCTTGAAACCGGTCGTGCCGTCGGTCTTCTCGAACCAGACCTCACCGTTCCCGTTGTGCAGGTAGTAGCCGGGGAAGTTGACGGACTCCAGCGAGACGGTGCCGGTGCCGGACGGCCCGGCCACGGTGCGGAACTGCGAGTCCGGCCGGCAGGTTGGTGACGTCCGCCTCCAGCTTCGCCCGGAAGTCCCAGTGGCGGACGTAGTGGTCGGGATGGTTGTACGAGGAGAGCCGCACGCGCGTGGCGCCGTCCGCGACCGGGATGCCGAAGTTCGGCGTGCCGTCGGAGTTCCGGTACAGCTTCTGGACGGCGACTGCGGCGGTTGGGGTCGTCCAGCGGATCCCCGGCGGTGTCCTTGTAGTTGCGGTCGTGGTGGACGAGGACGTCGCTCTTGCCGTCTTCGGACGTGGTGAACTGGTTGTGACCCGGGCCGTACTGGCCGGTCGCCGAGTTGCTGGTGAAGACCGGCGTCGGGCTCTTCGTCCAGGAAGCCGGGTTCCCTCCTGGGCGGCGTGGCCGCGCGCGGCCGGGCGCCGCCGGGTCAGCCGGGGTCCACCGAGAACCGGTAGACGGTGGTCGAGCGGTACTCCTCCCCCGGGCGCAGGACGGTGGAGGGACAGCATGGGCGGTGCGGGGAGTCGGGGAAGTGCTGGGTTTCCAGCGCGATCCCGGCGAAGGCCCGGTACGGTGCGCCGCCCGGGCCTGTCAGCGAGCCGTCGAAGAGGTTCCCGGTGTAGATCTGCAGGCCGGGCTCGGTGGTCAGGCACTCCATCCGTCTGCCGCTGGCGCGGTGCGCCAGTACCGTCACCTGCCGCGGGTCCTGGCCCTCGTGCGGACGGAGCACCCAGTTGTGGTCGTAGCCTCCGCCGGCCAGGGTCAGCTGCGGGTGGTCGGCCGTGATCCGCTCGCCGACCGGGCGCGGCTCGGTGAGGTCGAACGGGGTGCCCTCGACCGGGAAGTGCGGGCCGTACGGAATCAACTCCCCGTCCACGGCCGTGTACTGGTCCGCGTCGACCTGCAGCAGGTGGTCGAGGATGGTGCCGCTGCCCTCGCCGGCCAGGTTGAAGTAGGCGTGGTTGGTCGAGTTGACCACCGTGGGCGCGTCGGTGGCGGCCTCGTACGCGAGTGTGAGCGAACCCGCACGGTCCAGCAGACAGGTCACCTTGACGGTGAGCGCGCCGGCGAAGCCCTGGTCGCCGTCCGGGCTGTGCAGCGTGAAGCGGACGCCGACGCGGCTCGGCTCGCGCACCTCTCGACGACCCGCCCGCCCGGGAGGGTCGCGTACGGCTCGCGGCGGATCGTCAGGGAACCGTCGTCGAGGCGGGTGGGCGCGTCGGGCATGGCTGTTCGTCACTCCGGTTCGGGGGACGGGGGCGGGTTCGGGAGGACCGAGAGGGCGGCGGCGGCCCGGGAGGACCCCCGCCCGCCGTCTGCGTCAGAAGCCCTGGGCCAGGCGGTGGTAGGCCTGGTTCCAGCGGATCTCCTTGGTGAACCGGCGGATCGTGGTGTCCGCGTCGATGACCAGCAGCTCGGTGGCGAGGATGTCGGCGAGGTCGCCCAGCTCCTCGGTCCCGATCGCGCTGGACAGCACGGTGTGGTGGGGCGCGCCGGCGGTCAGCCACGCCTCGGTCGAGGTGCGCAGGTTCGGGCGCGGCTGCCAGACGGCGCGCGCGACGGGGAGGTTCGGCAGCGGTTCGAGGGGCTCGACCACGTCGATCTCGTTGGCGACCAGGCGGAACCGGTCGCCCATGTCGGCCAGCCCGACCACGACGGCGGGACCGGTCCGGGCGTCGAAGACGAGGCGGACCGGGTCCTCGCGGCCCCCTATGCCCAAGGGGTGGATCTCGCAGGACGGCACGTCCGATGCGATGGTCGGGCAGACCTCCAGCATGTGCGCGCCGAGGATCAACTCCCGCCCGGCCTCCAGGTGGTAGGTGTAGTCCTCCATGAAGGAGGTGCCGCCCTGCAGCCCGGTGGACATCACTTTGAGCGTGCGCAGCAGGACGGAGGTCTTCCAGTCGCCCTCGCCGCCGAATCCGTAGCCGTCGGCCATCAGCCGCTGCACCGCCAGGCCCGGTAGCTGGCGCAGGCCGCCGAGGTCTTCGAAGTTGGTGGTGAAGGCGTGGAAGCCGCCGTCCGTCAGGAATCCGCGCAGGCCGAGTTCGATGCGCGCGGCGTAGCGCAGTGAGTCGTGCCGGTCCCCGTCCGCGCGGAGTTCGGGCGCGAGGCGGTAGGTGTCCTCGTACTCCTCGACCAGTTCGGTCACGCCGGCGTCGGCGGCCGCGTCGACGGCTGCGACCAGGTCGTTGACGCCGTACGTGTTGACCGAGACGCCGAAGCGGAGTTGGGCCTCGACCTTGTCGCCCTCGGTCACGGCGACGTCGCGCATGTTGTCGCCGAATCGCGCCAGCTTGAGGCTCTGAAGCTCGGAGCGGCCTGCCGCGGCCCGGGCCCAGGAGGAGATCCGGGCAGCGACCGAGGGGTCGCTGACGTGTCCGGCGACGGTCTTGCGTGCGACGCCGAGCCGGGACTGGATGTAGCCGAACTCGCGGTCGCCGTGGGCCGCTTGGTTCAGGTTCATGAAGTCCATGTCGATCGACGCCCAGGGCAGTGCGGCATCGGCCTGGGTGTGCAGGTGGAGCAACGGCTTGCGCAGGGCGTCCAGGCCCGCGATCCACATTTTCGCCGGGGAGAAGGTGTGCATCCAGGCGATGAGGCCGATGCAGGTGTCGTCTGCGTTGGCGTCCAGACAGACCCGCCGGATCGCGCCGGCGTCGGTGAGTACGGGCTTCCAGACGATGTTCACCGGGATGCCGGAGTCGCCGAGTGCGTCGGCGATCCGGCGGGACTGCTCTGCGACCTGACGCAAGGTGTGGTCGCCGTACAGCCCTTGGCTGCCGGTCAGGAACCAGACTTCGCGGCCCTGGACTGCCTTCTGTGCCTTCATGGGGGCGTGGGTCTCCTTAGCGGGCAGCGGGCTGCTGGCCGTACACGTTCTGGTAGCGGTGGTTGAGGCGGTCGATGTCGTCCTGCGCTATCGGCAGGGGTTCGCCGAGCTGGCGGGAGATGTGGACGGTGCGGGCGACGTCCTCGCACATCACGGCGGCCTTGACGGCGGCCTTGGCGTCCTTGCCGATGGTGAAGACGCCGTGGCTCTTCATCAGGACGGCCGGCGAGCGGTGGCCCCGGAGGGTCTCGACGATGCCCCGGCCGATGGAGTCGTCGCCGATGAGCGCGAAGGGGCCGACGGGGATCTCGGCGCCGAACTCGTCGGCCATGGCGGTCAGTACGCAGGGCACGGCCTCTCCGCGCGCGGCCCAGGCGCTCGCGTACGTCGAGTGGGTGTGAACCACTCCGCCGACCTCGGGCATGTGGCGGTACACGTAGGCGTGCGCGGCGGTGTCCGAGGACGGGGACTGGTCGCCCTCGACGACCTCGCCGTCCAGGTCGCAGAGGATCATGTTCCGGGGCGTCAGCTCGTCGTACGAGACGCCGCTCGGCTTGATGACCATCAGGTCCTCGCCGGGGACGCGGGCGGAGACGTTGCCGGCCGTCCAGACGACGAGGCCGTAGCGGACCAGCTCCTGGTGGAGGTCGCTGACCTGGCGGCGCAGCAGATCGATCGGGGAACTCATGGTCGGACCTCGCTCTTCTGGGCGGCCGGGGTGGCCTCGGGGTCGGTTCGCGGGGCGGTGAGCGCCGCGTTGCGGATGGCGCGGAGGCGGTGGAGGAGCTTGTCGGGGCCGGTGCCGAAGTGGTCGTGCAGGGTGCGGTACTCGGCGTAGAGGCGGTCGTAGGCGTCGGCGCGCGCGGTGTCCGGTTGGTGGACTCCGCGGCGTACGCGGCCCATGGCGGCGGCCGCTGTGCGTACGTCCGGGTGCGCGCCGGCGGCGACGGCGGCGTGGATGGCGGAGCCGAGGGCGGGGCCCTGGGCGGACTCGGCGAGGGAGACGGGCCGGCGCAGCACGTCGGCGTAGATCCGCATGAGCAGGGGGTTCTTCTTCAGCCCGCCGGTCACGATGAACTCCGTGACGGGGACGCCGCCCTGCTCCAGGGCGTCGATGATGGTGCGGGTGCCGAAGGCGGTGGCCTCCAGAAGGGCGCGGTAGATCTCCTCGGGGCGGGTGGTGAGGGTGAGGCCGACTATGACTCCGGAGAGGTGGTGGTCGACGAGGGTGGAGCGGTTTCCGTTCATCCAGTCGAGGGCGACCAGGCCGTGGCCGCCGACGGGCTGGTCGGCGATCTTGCGGGACAGCAGCTGGTGCAGGTCCTCGCCGGTGGCTTCGGCCTCTGCGCGGTAGTGGGTCGGCACGCCTTGGCGCAGCCACCAGGCGAAGATGTCGCCGACCGCGCTCTGCCCGGCCTCGTAGCCGTAGGCGCCCTCCACGATGCCGCCGTCGACGACTCCGCAGATTCCGGGGACGTCGGCGAGGGCGGGGCCGTTGACGACGTGGCAGGTGGAGGTGCCCATGATGGCGAGCAGCTGGCCGTTCTCGACGGCCTGGGCGGCAGGGGCCGCGACATGGGCGTCGACGTTGCCGGTGGCGACGGCGATGCCCTCGGGCAGCCCGGTCCAGGAGGCCGCCTCGGCGGTGAGGGAGCCGGCCCGCGATCCCAGCGGCGACAGCGGATGCTCCAGCCGGGTGCGCGCGAAGTCGGCGAAATCGGGGTGCAGGGCGGCGAGGTAGTCCTCGCTGGGGTAGTGGCCGTCCTGGTGGATGCCCTTGTATCCCGCCGTGCAGGTGTTGCGGGTTTCGACGCCTGCGAGCTGCCAGACGATCCAGTCCGCGGCCTCGATCCAGCGCTCGGTGGCGGCGTAGGTGTCCGGGTCCTCTTCGAGAACCTGGAGCGCCTTGGCGTACTGCCATTCGGCGGAGATCTTGCCGCCGTAGCGGGAGATCCACTTCTCGGCGCGCAGGTGGGCGAGGTGGTTGATGCGGTCGGCCTGGCCCTGGGCCGCGTGGTGCTTCCAGAGCTTGGGCCAGGCGTGCGGGCGAACGCCCAGCGCGGTCTCGGCGAGCGGGGTGCCGTCGGCCCGTACGGGGAGGACGGTGCAGGCGGTGAAGTCGGTGGCGATGCCGATGACGGCGGCCGGGTCGATGCCGCTCGCGGCCACTGCGGCGGGGACGGCGGTGCGCAGCACCTCGCGCCAGTCCTCGGGGTGCTGGAGGGCCCAGTCGGGCGGCAGGGGCTGACCGGTGGTGGGGAGTTCACGCTCGATGACGCCGTGCGGGTACACGTGGACGGCGGAGCCGACCTCCTCGCCGTCGCGGACGCGGACCACCACGGCCCGGCCGGAGAGAGTGCCGAAGTCGACACCCACGACATGGCTCTCCGCGGTCTGGGGGGGATGGGTCACGGTCACTTCACATCCTTCGTACGGAGCCCCGAGAGGGCGCAGCGATGCCGCCGGGGCATCGCCCGGGGATTGTTAGCGCTAACAATCAGCCTGTCAAGGCCGGGCTCGCCTTAAGCCGGTCAGACCTTGCGACGGCCGGCGATCAGGCGCTGGAGCAGGATGAAGACGAACAGCAGGCCGCCGACCACGATCCTGGTCCACCAGGAGCTGAGCGTGCCCTGGAAGCTGATGACGGTCTGGATCAGGCCCAGCACGAGCACCCCCAGCGCGGTCCCGAGCAGGTATCCGGACCCTCCGGTCAGGAGCGTCCCGCCGATCACCACGGCCGCAATCGCGTCCAGCTCCAGGCCCACCGCGTGGAGCCCGTAGCCGGAGAGCATGTAGAAGGTCAGCAATACTCCCCCGAGCGCCGAGCAGAAGCCGCTGACGGCGTACACGGCCATCTTCGTCCGCCCGGCCGGGAGCCCCATCAGCCGGGCCGACTGCTCGCTGCCGCCCAGCGCGTACACGTTCCGGCCCAGCCGTGTGTAGTGCAGGACCGCGAACGCGATCACCAGCACACCTACCGCGATCAGAACACTCGGCGAGACGAACAGGTCGCCGGGCAGGGGGATCCGGGTCTGGGCGAAGGCCGTATAGGCCGGGTCGGTGAGGGAGATCGAGTCGATGCTGATCGTGTAGCAGAGGCCACGGGCCAGGAACATGCCGGCGAGCGTCACGATGAACGGTTGGATCTCGAAGGAGTGGATCACCCACCCCATCGCGAGCCCGGCGCCCGTCCCCACTGCCAGGACCAGCGGGATCACCAGCAACGGCGGCCAGCCGTGCTGTTCCACCAGCCAGGCGGAGATCATCGTCGACAGTGCGACCATCGCGCCGACCGACAGGTCGATCCCTCCGGTCAGCACCACGAAGGTCATCCCGATGGCGACCACCAGCAGGAAGGCGTTGTCGATGAGCAGGTTGAGCAGCACCTGCCCGGAGAAGAATCCGTCGTACTGGACGGATCCGGCACCGAACATCGATATCAGCAGGGCCGATGTGACCAGCAGCGGGATGTACGCGCGGCCACGCGCTGCCGTGATCGCGCTCATGCCCCCACCTCCGTGTTCTCTGTCGTCAGCGGACGCGGCGTCGGGCCGCGCCCGGTCCGGGCCCGTCGGCGCGCGGCCTTGGCCCGGAAGGCGGGTGACTGGATCAGGCAGACCGCGATCACCACGAAGGCTTTGAAGACCAGGGTGGTCTCCGGCGGGATGCCGATGGTGTAGACGGTGGTGGACAGGGTCTGGATGATCAGCGCACCGATCACCGTGCCGCCGAGCGAGAACCGCCCGCCGGTCAGCGCGGTGCCGCCGACCACCACGGCGAGGATGGCGTCCAGCTCGATCCAGAGCCCGGCGTTGTTGCCGTCCGCACTGGAGACGTTCGAGCTGATCATGAGCCCGGCGACCGCGGCGCACAGCGCGCTGAAGACGTACACCAGGCATATCAGGCCCATCGCCCGGATGCCGACCAGGCGACTGGCGACCGGGTTGCCGCCGACCGACTCCAGCAGCAGCCCGAGCGCCGTACGCCGGGTCAGCAGCGACGTCAGCAGCACCACCACGACCGCGAGCAGGATCGCGAACGGCATGGTGAGCCAGTAACCGCCGCCGATCAGCTTGTAGGGCTCGCTGGTGACGGTGACGATCTGGCCGTCCGTCACCAGCTGGGCGACACCGCGTCCGGCCACCATCAGGATGAGGGTGGCGATGATCGGCTGGACACCGACCCCCGCCACCAGTACGCCGTTGATCAGCCCCAGGACGAGGGCCACCGCCAGGGCGATGGCGACGGCGCCGAACACCGTGCCCGGGCTTGCCGGGTCGGCCGCGCCGCTGATGTGCAGGCAGGCCAGCGCGCCCGCGATGGCGACGGTGGAGCCGACCGAGAGGTCGATGCCGCTGGTCGCGATGACCAGCGTCATGCCCAGCGCCACCAGGATCAGCGGGGCGCCGAAGTGGAGGATGTCGATCAGGCTCCCGTACAGGTGCCCGTCCTTGACCCGGATCGCGAAGAAGTCCGGAGTGAACAGCACGTTGGCCAGCAACAGGGCCGCGAGCACGGTGGCGGGCCAGAAGAGGCGGTGCTTGGTCATGACCGGGCTCCGCTCGCGATCGTCGCCATGATGCGCTCGGGAGTGAGCGATCCGTCGTTCGGCAGCTCGGCGACCAGCCGGCGGTCCCGCAGCACGCCCACCCGGTGGCTGAGCCGCAGAACTTCCTCCAGCTCGGCCGAGATGAACAGCACCGACATGCCGTCCCGGGCCAGCGCGGCCACCAACTTCTGGATTTCGGCCTTGGCGCCGATGTCGATGCCCCGGGTCGGCTCGTCGAGGATCAACAGCTTGGGGTCGGTGATCAGCCAGCGAGCCAGCAGTACCTTCTGCTGGTTGCCGCCGCTGAGATGGCGCACCAGCGCCTCGGGGTTGTCCGGGCGGATGTCCAGTGACCGGATCCAGCGCAGCGCGATCTCGTCCTGCTTGGAGCGGGAGAGCGGACGCGTCCAGCCGCGGGCCGCCTGCAAGGCCAGGATGATGTTCTCGCGTACCGTCAACTCCGCCACCAGACCCTCGTTCTTGCGGTCCTCCGAGCAGAAGGCGATCCCGTACGAGATCGCGGCGCGCGGCGTGCGCAGCGCGACGGTGGCGTCCTCGATCCGCACCGAGCCCTGGGAACTGCGGTCGGCACCGAACAGCAGGCGGGCCGCTTCCGTACGCCCTGACCCCAACAGTCCTGCAAGTCCTACGACTTCACCGGGCCGGATGGTGAGGTCGTACGGCTCGATCGCGCCGGTGCGACCCAGGCCGTCGGCGCTCAGGAACGGAGTGGTCCTGGCTTCGGCGGCGGGCTCGTGACGACTGGTGCCCGACAGCTCCTCCAGGCTCCTCAGTTCGCCGCCGATCATGCGGGCGACCAGTTCGACCTGGCTCAACCCACTGATCGGGTACTCGCCCTCCAGCTTGCCGTTGCGCAGGATGGTCATCCGGTCGCAGATCTCGTAGATCTGGTCCAGGAAGTGCGAGACGAACAGGATCGCCACGCCCTGATCGCGCAACCGGCGTATCACCGCGAACAGTTGCCGCACCTCGTCGCGGTCCAGGCTGGAGGTCGGCTCGTCCAGGATCAGCACCTTGGCCGAGACGTCCACCGCCCGGACGATCGCGACCAGTTGCTGGACCGCGATCGAGTAACTGCCCAGTGGGGCGGTGACGTCGATGTCCAGGTCGAGGTCGGCGACCAGCTCTGCGGCGCGGCGACGGAGGGACGACCAGTGGATGAGCCCGAGGCGGCGCGGTTCACGGCCGATGAAGATGTTCTCCGCGACCGACAGGTTCAGGCAGAGGTTGACCTCCTGGTACACCGTGCTGATCCCGGCCGCCTGTGCCTGCAGCGGGCCGGGGATGTGCAAGGGCCGGCCGCTCAGCACGACCTCGCCGCCGTCCGACGCGTAGACGCCGGTGAGCACCTTGATCAGCGTGGACTTGCCGGCGCCGTTCTCACCCATCAGGGCGTGCACCTCGCCAGGAAAGAGCCGGAAGTCGACCCCGTCCAGCGCCACCACGCCCGGGAACTCCTTGCGGATCCCGTGTACTTCCAGGACCGGGTGCTGTGCACGGTGCGCAGGCATCCGCCCCCTCCTCTCGTGGTCGCGACCGGGGCCGGCCGGGTCGGATCCGGGCAGCCCCTGGTCACCGGGCCGGTCAGTACTGGCGGGTCGGCAGGGCGGCCGCGGCCTGGTCCTGGGTGAAGACGCCCTCTTCGGTCTTGATCCGGCGCGGCACCTGTTCGCCGGCCTTGACCTTCTTGATCAGGTCCATCAGCTGGTCGCCCAGGAGGGGGTTGCACTCGACGAGGACGTTGATCTTGCCCTGGCTCATCGCGGTGAAGGCGTCCTTGACACCGTCGACCGAGATGATCTTGATGTCGGTGCCGGGCTTCTTGCCGGCTTCCTCGATGGCCTGGATGGCGCCGAGTGCCATGTCGTCGTTGTGCGCGTAGAGCACGTCGATCTTCGGCTGGGACTTCAGGAAGGCCTGCATGACCTCCTTGCCCTTGGCGCGTGTGAAGTCACCGGTCTGGGAGGCCGTGATCTTGAGCTTGGGGTCCGTCTTGATGACGTCGGCGAAGCCCGATTTGCGGTCGTTGGCCGGGGCGGAGCCGGTGGTGCCCTGCAGCTCCACGATGTTCACCGGGTCGCTCTTGCCCTGGTACTCCTTCACCAGCCAGTCGCCGGCCTTCTTGCCCTCCTCGACGAAGTCCGAACCGAGGAAGGTGGCATAGAGCGACTCATCCTTGGAGTCCACCGCGCGGTCCGTCAGGACGACCGGGATGTGGGCGGCCTTGGCCTCCTTGAGCACGGTGTCCCAGCCCGATTCGACCACCGGCGAGAAGGCGATGACGTCCACCTTCTGCTGGATGAACGAGCGGATGGCCTTGATCTGGTTCTCCTGCCTCTGCTGGGCGTCGGAGAACTTCAGCGTGATCCCGGCCTTCTTGGCCGCGTCCTGGACGGACTTGGTGTTGGCCGTGCGCCACCCGCTCTCCGCGCCGACCTGGGAGAAGCCCACGGTGAGCGGCCCTCCGGAGTCCTTGCCGCCGGCCGAGCCGCCGCCTCCGGAACCGCAAGCGGACAGAACGGCGACCATCGTGCCGGCGACCAGGGCCGCCGCAGCTCTCTTGGACATCTTGGGATTCCTCTCGAGTGGGGAGGCCGCTCTCGGCGCGGACGGATCGACCGCGGGCAGATGGACCAGGCAGGCCGACCGGCGCGGGAGGCGGTGGAAACACCGTCGGGGGCGATGGGCGCCCGGTGCGGCGTTGGTGCAGGCGGCGGTGCGGTCCGCGCCGTCCATGTGAACGGGATGTAGCGGTGCCGTTTCGCTTGAGTGAGATTGTTAACGCTCACAATTCCACGGACAAGGGGACCGTCATGCCGTTACCCAATCTTGACCAGGCCGTCCGCGGGCGGGCTAACGCGCCACCGGGCCGGCACTGCGCCGCAGCACCATCTCCGGCGAGATCAGCACGTGGCTGCGGGCGTGGCCGACGCCGGTCAGCTCCTCCACCAGCAGCTCAAGAGCGCGGCGTCCCAGCTCACCGAAGTCCTGACGCACGGTGGTCAGCGGTGGGGCGAAGTACGCGGCTTCGGGAATGTCATCGAACCCGACCACGCTGATGTCCCCCGGAATCGCCCGTCCCGCCTCATGGAACGCGCGGAGCAGGCCGAGGGCCATGTGGTCGTTGGCGCAGAAGACCGCCGTGACCAGAGGATCCTCGGCGATCCGTAGTCCGGCCTCGTACCCGGACCTCGCGCTCCAGTCGCCGCTCTGTACCGGTGGCACCTCGGCGCCGCCGGCCTCGAGGGCCTTGCGCCAGCCGTCCTGTCGGGTCTTGGTCTCCAGCCAGCCGGGGGGGCCGGCGACGTGGTGGACCGTGGCATGCCCGAGTTCGAGCAGGTGTCGGGTGGCTGCCAGCGCCCCCGACTCGTTGTCGACGGCCACCATCGGCACTCGGGACTGGCTGCCCGATCCGACCGCGACCACCGGCACCGCGCTGGACAGCTTCGCCACCGCGCTCACCGCCGAGATCTGCGGCGCGATGACGACGATGCCCTCCACGCCCTGGTCGCGGAGCCGGTCCACCGCCTCCTGTACAGAGCGGCTGTCCAGCGAACGCAGGCTGGCGACGCTGACGAAGTACCCCGCACTGCGCGCGGCCTGCTCGATCCCGTCCAGCATCGAGGCGGGCCCGTAGAGTGCGCTGCCGAAACTGACCACCCCCAGGGTCTGGGAGCGGCGGGTGACCAGCGCGCGGGCTGCCGAGTTGGGACGGTAGTCCAGCTCCCGGATGGCGGCGAGCACCCGGTCCCGGGTATCGGGCCGGACGTGCGGTGCACCGTTCAGCACCCGGGACACGGTCTGGTGGGACACGCCGGCGACCCGCGCCACATCCGCCATCACGGGCTGGCGGGACTCCGGCTCGGTGCTTGCAGTTCCCACTCAAGGCCCCCTCATCGGTCGTACCAGTGTGGTTCACAGCCGCTCAGTGCCTACGAGTGACGGCGCTCGGCGGTTGGACCGCTGTCGGGATCCGGTCGATGGCGCAGGGCTTCGCAGACCTTACGACTGTCTCACGAGTGCTCACGAGAGTGTATTTGTTCGCGATCACATGGCCTGTCGCAGCCTGCGAGGTCCGCCCCCGGGGCGGCCCCGGCACCCCCTGCTGCACTCCCTGTCCGACACCTTCTTCCTGGACGGCTACCGCGGCGCTGCTTTCGACGCGGCACAACTCGTCCTTCGCCTCTCCCGCGTCCCCGGCCGGGGTCCCGTCCGCGTCACATCGTCGCCGCGCTCTCCGACCCCCACCTTCGCCTCCCGCTGCACCTCAAGAGGTCCCGTGGTGACACCGACGAGACCTCCTGCAGCGACCAGCAGTTCGTTCTCGGCGACTCCGGCAAGACCGCCCTGCTCGATCTGCGAGCCGCGACCGAGCGGCCCTCACGCAGCCTCCCCCAGGAGACCTGGCGGTCCATCCTCCGCCGCCGTTGCGCTGCGGGGTGAGATCGTGAGTCGTCAAGGCCCGGGTCTCGATCGGGGTGACGTAGCTGTATGCCGAGTGCTTGCGCAGACGGGTGCGGTTGCACTCGGTCTCGATTCGTCCCAGTACAACGTGCCGGTGGTCACCCCGCCGATCAGCGGAATCGCCCCCGCCGACAGGCGGAAATTCATCGCGCGGGTGTGGTCCTTTGCAGACAACGCCCACTCCAGCCCCCAGAGTAGTCATGCGATGACATTGAGTGATTGCCGTCGTGTTTCAGGGAACCTCCCGGGTGCGGAGTGTGACGGGGCGGCCGAACGTGCCTGGGTGGGGTCTCAGTCGAGCCATACGGGGGCCCGCAGTTCGCCCAAGAAGATGGGTCAACGGAGAGTGCCTGCGCAGCAACAGCCCGGCACGGCCGCGGGGGTCCTCTCGTCGAAGAGCTTGATCCAGGTGCGAGTGCGGCGAGGGCCGTCAAGCCCGCGTCGACGGCCGCAGGCGGCAGGAGCCGCCACAGCGGCGTGCCCGTGCCCACCCGGTCGCCCCCACACACATCCGAAGCCTTCCTCTCCGGGCGCCAAGCGCCCCAAGCTCCGGCCGTCTCCGGCCCAGCCATCGTGTTCACCGCGGCCTGGTCCCGATTCTTTCGGCGCGGGCCGCTGGAGCACCTGCTCAACGGCGCAACCACGCTGGCGAAGTCCCTCCGATGAGGTCTCGGCTCTTCGCCCAGCCTGCCGTCGGAAACCGCCGCGCACGAGGCGGGCTGCTGAACGGACGCGACAGCCCTCCCCCCTCCCCGATCTGACGCTGGAACGACGCGGTCTCAGTGGCCCGGTACCGGACTTCGGCGGGCGGCAACCTTTTCCGGAGCGGCGGCAACTGACGGTCACACCAGAAGGCGATCACACCCACGGGTCGCCCGATCTCCCGCCGCATGCCGCCGCGCACCGCTGACCTGAGCGGTTGTACGGGGCAGGGCCGAAGCAAGGAGTAGCCCCCATGAACGAGACGGATCCCACGGCGGACGGCCGCAGCCGGCGCAAGGCCGCGGCTGGTGGTGAGCGGCGTACGCGGGGGCGCCACCGCCGGCGCGGGATAACGATCGGCCTGATGCTGGGCGTGCCTGGAGTCCTCGGCCCCTACCTGCTGTTCGTGCAGGCCGATTCGAACGCCGCGACGGTGGATGCCGACGCCTACTACACGCTGACCTCTGTCCGCAGCGACAAGGTGCTCGACGTGCCGGGGGCGGACACGTCGGACGGCGTCTGGATACGGCAGGCGAGCCGCGTGGCAGGTGCCGCGAGTCAGCAGTGGCGGCTGAGGCAGGCGGGGGACGGCTACTACGAGGTGGAGAACCGCAGCAGCCACAAGGTCCTCGGAGTGCGCGGCGCTTCCAAGGAGTCCGCGGCGGCCGTCGAGCAGCAGACCGACCACGGTTCCGCCACGCAGCAGTGGAAGATGCAGGACGTGGGCGATGGGGCGGTGAAGTTCGTCTCCCGGAGCAACGGCATGGTGCTGGACGTGTGGGGCGGCTCCACCGGCGAGGGGGTGCCGCTCATCCAGTACGCCGACCGGGGCAGCACCAACCAGCAGTGGAAGCTGGTGAAGGCGGCCGGCTCGGGCAGGTACACCTGGCACAACGCGCAGATCGTCGGTGGCGGGTTCGTCACCGGGCTGGTCTTCAACCCCGCCCGCAAGGACCTGCTGTACGCCCGGACCGACATCGGCGGTGCCTACCGCTGGGACGCGACCGCCGCCCAATGGACCTCGTTGACCGACTGGATCGGTGGATCCGACTGGAACCTGCTCGGGATCGAGAGCCTGGCGACCGACCCCGTCGACCCGAACCGCCTGTACCTCGCGAGCGGCACCTACACCAATGACTGGGCGGGCAACGGCGCGATCCTCCGCTCCACCGACCAGGGCAAGACGTTCCAGCGCACCGACCTGCCGTTCAAACTGGGCGGCAACGAGGACGGCCGGTCCATGGGCGAGCGGCTGGTGGTGGACCCCGCCAACCACGGCACGCTCTACCTGGGCACCCGCAAGAACGGGCTCTGGCGCAGCACCGACTACGGCGTGACCTGGAGCCAGGTCGCCGCCTTCCCCGTCAAGGACGGTGCGAGCAGCGGCGTCGGCCTGTCCTTCGTGACCTTCGGCCCGGCCGGCAGCCGGACGATCTACGTCGGGGTGGCCGACAAGACCACCTCGCTGTACCGCTCCACCGACGGCGGCAGCAGCTGGCAGGCCGTGTCCGGCCAGCCCACAGGGCAGCTGCCGCAGCACGGTGTGCTGTCCGGTGACGGCTCGCTGTATCTGACGTACACCAATGCCCCGGGCCCGAACGGTGTGACGGCCGGTTCCGTGTGGAAGTACACGCCGTCCACCGGGGCCTGGAAGAACATTTCACCGTCCAGCGGTGGTTACGGCTTCGCCGGGCTGGCTGTCGATCCGCAGCGCCCGTCCACGGTGATGGTCACCACGCTGGACCGCTGGTGGCCCTCGGACGAGGTGTACCGGTCGACCGACGGCGGCGCCTCCTGGAAGGCGCTCGGCGCGACCTCGGTGCGGGACAACTCCGCTGCGCCGTACGTGGGCACGGGCATCGGGCACTGGATGGGCGCGCTGGCCATCAACCCCTTCGACTCCGGGCACGTGCTGTACGGCACCGGGTCGGGGATATGGGGCAGCAACGACGTGACCGCGGCGGACAAGGGGGGTGCCACGCACTGGACGGTCCCGGCCAAGGGGCTGGAGGAGACCGCGGTCCTCGGGCTGATCAAGCCCCCGGGCCTCCCGCTGATCAGTGCGCTCGGCGACGTCAGCGGATTCCGGCACGAGGACCTGACCAAGGTACCCGCCAAAGCACTCTCCGGACCGCTGTTCTCCAACACCACCGGCATCGACTTCGCCCAGGCGAAGCCGGGGTTCGTGGTCCGGGTCGGTCTCGGTGGCGAGCAGCACGGCGCCTATTCGACCGACGGCGGGGCCGGCTGGACGCCGTTCGCCGGGGAACCCGTGCGCGGAGCGGGCGGCGGGGCCGTGGCGGTCTCGGCGGACGGCGCCGCCGTCGTCTGGACGCCCGCGGGCCAGAGGCCGTACCGCTCGACGAACAGCGGTGCGACCTGGACGGCCGCCTCCGGTCTGCCCGCGGACTCGGCCGTGGTGGCCGACCGTTCGTCGGCGAACACGTTCTACGCCCTCAAGGGCGGCACCCTGTACGCCAGCGCCGATGGCGGCAAGAGCTTCACCGCCCGGGCCACCGGCCTGGGTGACGGACAGCTCAAGGCGGCCCCGGGCGTCGCCGGTGACCTGTGGATCACAGGCGGAGGCAACGGACTCCTGCACTCCACCAATGGCGGGGCGAGCTTCAACAAGCTCGCCGGCGTGCAGCAGGCGCACGGTGTCGGCTTCGGCAAGCCCGCCCCGGGCGCCACCTACCAGGCTCTCTACCTCAGCGGGACGCTGAAGGGCGTCACCGGGGTGTTCCGCTCCATCGACGGCGGTTCGACCTGGGTCCGGATCAACGACGACCAGCACCAGTTCGGCGGGAGCGTCATCTCCGTCATCATCGGCGACCCGGACGTGTACGGCCGGGTCTACCTGGGCGGCTACGGCCGTGGCGTGGTGTACGGCGACGTGTCCTGATCGCCCCGGGCCGGAGCGGGCGGCCGTGCGCGGCGCCCGCCCCGGTCTCGGCGACATCGGCACCGGACCGGACCGGACCGGAGCGGCAACCTTTTCGCCTTCGGCGGCCACTGATTAGTGCGACGTCGACTCGATCTACCGAACGGATGGGCATGAGGACAACGAAACACGGTGCGCCGCGGCCGCGGCGCAGACGCGGGGCGGCCGTCGGCATTCCGTTGGCGGTGACGGCAGTCGGTGCGCTGGCCTGCCTGGCCCTCACGCTCCTCCCCGGGAGCCGGTCCGGTGCCGGGCTTCCCACCGGCGCATCCGTAGCGGCTGCCCCAACGAACGCACCGTCCCGTTCCGGGTCGCCGGCAGCAGAGGCCGACGCCGCGACCGCATCGACGCAGCCGACGGTCACGAGCCCGCCCCCGCCGTCAGCCGCCGGTGTCCCGACGCCCTCGGCCTCCAGCCCGGCACGCACGGAGTCGCCGGCCTCTTCGGCGGGACGGATCAAGCCCTCGGTCAGCTACCAGGGCGTCGCGACTTCCTATGCCGCGGGTGACGGCAATGGTGCCTGCCTGTACGGACCGTCCGGTGATCTCATGATCGCGGCGATGAACCACACCGACTACGAGTCGGCCAAAGCGTGCGGGGCGTACGTGCGGGTCCGCGCCGCCAACGGGAACTCCATCACGGTGCGGATCGTCAACGAGTGCCCCCTGCCCTGCGCACCGGGGCAACTCGACCTCAGCCAACAGGCCTTCGCCAAGCTCGCGAACCCCTCACTCGGCCGGATCCCGATCACCTGGACGCTGCTGAGCCCCGCCGCGCCCGACACGCTCTCCATCCGGTACAAGACCGGGTCCAGCCGCTCTTGGTGCGGCGTCCAGGTGATCGGGCATCGGAACCCGGTGGCGGTGCTCGAACTCCGGACCGCCAGCGGCTGGCGGAAACTGCCCCGCACCGACTACAACTACTTCCTCTCCACCGGCGGCAGCGGATGCGGCGGAGCGATCAGGGTCACCGACCTTTACGGAGAACAACTGACCGTCGAGGGGATCGCACTGAAACCGGACGTCGCGCAACAGACCCGCGTCCAGTTCGCCCGGCATTGACCGTGCCGTCCACCCACCGTCACGGCTCTGCCCCCGCGGTCGGCCACTGTCCGGCCGCGGTGACGGGCACTGTTACGCTCGAGCCGATTGTTAACGCGCACATAGCAGGGAGAGGGCGACCGGGGGAGATGCTCCTTCATGACGCGTCCGCGGAGTTCCACGACTTCTTCGAACGCCACTACGCCGAACTGGCCCGTCTCGCCCATCTCCTGACCGGCGAGACGGACGCGGCCGACGACCTCGCCGCGGATGCCCTGGTCGCCCTGTGGCAGCGCTGGGACCGGCTTCGCAAGGCTGACCACCCGCTCGCCTACGCTCGCGGCGTGGTCGCCAACATGGCGCGGGAACGGATCCGCAGTGCGGTGCGCGAGCGGCGCCGGATCGCGCTGTTCTGGTCCCGCAGTCCGGAGCAGGTGGCGGGGCCGGACGTGGCGGCCGTGCTGGACGTACGTACGGCGCTCGCCCGGCTGCCGTTCCGGAAGCGGTCGTGCGTGGTGCTGCGCCACGCCTTCGACCTCTCGGAGAAGGACACCGCGGCGGCGCTGGGCATATCGGTCGGTACGGTCAAGAGCCAGACCTCGAAGGGAATGGCCGAGTTGGAACGGATACTTGGCACACGAGCGGTCGGCGACCTGGTGGCGGGGAGGAGGAACCGGTGAACGAGGACATCACCCGTCGGCTGCGCGACGCCGCCGAGGCCCACCAGCCCGATCGCGCCCGGATGCTGGCCCGCGTGGAACGCGGGGCGGCCGACGGCACCGTCCGTCACCGCACACCGTCCATCGCGAGATCCTGGCCCAAGGCCGCCCTCGCAGGCCTCGCCATCACCGCCACCCTGGCCACGGGTGGTCTCGCGGTCGCGGGCATCGTCCGCACTCCGCCACCGTCGGACAGCGCCACCACCCCCGCGACCCCGTCCCCGACGTTTCCTTCCCGTCCGACGCCCCCTGCTCCCACCACCCCCGCCGCCCCGGCCCCGACTCCGACCACCACGGCCCCGGTCGGCCCGCGCCCCACTCCGCTGCCCAGCAGCCGGGTTCAGAACGGGCCCCTGTCGTCGGACGGCTCGGTGGATCCGCACAGCACCGTCTACTGGGCCCAGAGCAACCTCACTCTCAAGACCACACAGCCGCTCACCTCGCTCACCGTGGAACTGCGCATCGCCCAAACCGGCGGCGTGCAGAACACCGGCAACTGGCGCACCCTGCCGAGTGAAGACTTCATCGTCACCGTTCAGGAGGCCGGCGGAGCGCTGGTCTACCGCTGGGTCCTCAAACCGGGCCGTACCGTGCCGACCGGGCAGCATGTATTCGCCGGCCAGTACAACCACGCCACCGGCGTGCGCAACGCCACGGACGACGGCTACCGCGTCGACACGCAGACCCCGGGCGGCTCCGTCGCGGTCTGGGGAAGGTTCACCCCGGCACGGTAAGGCCCGGCCAGGTTCCGGCCGAGGAGTCAGGGGCCTCGCGGCGAAAGCCGATCGCCTCCTCCAGGAGCCTCTCGGCGCGATCCAAGACGGCGGCTTCCGGATACACCCGGAGCCGCACCAGCTGACGCCCTTCGCGGCGAACATCCGGCCGCGGTCGAAGGAGGTGGGAATGAGGCTCATGGATGCGGACCACGCGGGGCTGGTTGTCGCGGCGCAGGCCGGTGACGATCGGGCGCGCGAGGAGCTGATCGCCGCGTACCTGCCGTTGCTCTACAACATCGTCGGGCGAGCGCTGAGCGGACATGCCGACGTCGACGACGTCGTCCAGGAAACCCTGCTGCGTGTGGTGCGCGACCTGCCTGCCCTGCGTGCTCCGGCGAGCTTCCGGTCCTGGCTGGTCTCGATCGCGCTCCGCCAGATCAGTACCCACCGGCACCGGCAACGCGCCTTCGCCGGCCGGAGCACGGTCATCGACGAGGCACACCAGATACCGGACGCCGGCGCCGAACCTGGGGACATGACGATTCTGCGTCTGCATGTGTCGGACGAGCGCCGTCAGGTTGTCGAAGCCGGCCGGTGGCTCGACCCGGACCATCGAGTGCTGCTGTCGCTGTGGTGGCAGGAAGGCGCCGGCTCGCTGAGCCGCGACGACATCGCCGCCGCGACGGGGCTCACGGTCGCCCACGTCGGAGTGCGCCTGCAACGCATGCGCGAGCAGCTGGAACTGAGCCGGACGATCGTTGCCGCGCTTGAGGCCGACCCGCGCTGTCCGCAGTTGGACGAGGCCCTCATCGGCTGGGACGGTCTCCGTACATCGGTGTGGCGCAAGCGGATCGCGCGGCACACCCGCGGATGCCCGGTCTGCGCGGCGACGAAGACAGAACGGGTTCCGGTCGAGCGACTGCTCCTCAGCCTTGCCCCACTGGCGGTCCCGGCCGGGCTCATCGCCGCGCTGGCCGCCAAGGGCCTGCTGTCGGGTACGGCGGTCGGCGCCGCCGGGCTGGCCACGGCACCCGTCGCCGTCGGCACGGCGACGGGGGGAGGCAGTCTGCACAGCTTGCTGATCGGCAAACTCCACGCGGTGACCGCTCATCCGCTGGTGGCCCTCGCCACCGGCGCGGTCCTCGTCACCGGGACCGCCACCTACGTGACCTGGCCCGAACCGGCGCATCGGGTGCCCGGCGTCATCGCCGCTCCCACGGCCGGCAATCCCACGCCGATCCCGTCGAGCACCATCACGTCGGCCGGACCGTCCCCGGTGAGTCCGCCGGCCGTCGCGGGCACTGTTCCGCTGGGCGCACAGTCGCTGGAGTCCGTGGACGAGCCCGCCCTGTACCTCACGTATGCCGGCGACTTCGCGACGCTCGGCCGAGTCTCGGCGTCCAGCAGCGCGCAGACGCGGCAGCGGGTCACCTTCACGGTCGTCGGGGGGCTGGCCGACACTCGGTGCGTCACCTTCCTCGCCGCGGACGGCCGCTATCTGCGCCATCGTGACCTGCGGCTACGGCTGAGCACCAACGACGGCAGCGAACTGTTCCGTGAGGACGCCACCTTCTGTCCGCACCCCGGGGCGGTCGCCGGGTCGGTGACCTTGCACGCGCACAACTATCCCGGTTCCGTCCTCCGCTACCGCGACGGTGGCATCTGGCTCGATGGCTCCGACGGCACTCGGGCCTTCGCCGACCAGGCTTCCTTCATCATGCGAAGGCCCTGGGCTTGAGAACCGCTCCTTGAGCATGTGGCCCGACCCGCGCAGTGACAGCTGGTGATCCTGCACCACGATCCTGCACCACGCTGTTCTCGACCCGGCAGCGAGCCGAGTGCTGCGCCGAAACCGGCTTCGGTCCGCGTTCGTCGACGGCTGACTCGGCGTACCGGCTTGAAGGCTGATCACCGCGACCGCCACCGATGACACCTCGTTGGTGATCAGGGCGGCGCCCTTTCCACAGGACGACCGGAACGCAGGGCTTGGCATAACGCTTTTCGCCCGCGCGATGCATCACCGGGCAATCATCCGGGCGGCGCCACTTTTCTGTTACGAGGCCATCAGTTCGGAGGCCTCCATTGTGTGGGGTGCTCTTCCCGCCGCTCACCTTGACGGGCCGGCGTGGCAGGTCCCCCGACTTTCCCCGTTGACGTATCCCTGAAGAAAGCCGCTCCAATGACGCGACACACCCACGCCTCCCGGGCGATCGGCAGGCAGGAACGGGCCCACGCCCTGCCCCGCACCCGACCCGCGACGGATCAGGCCGTACCGGCCGATGCGCGCACGATCACGGCACCCAGGGCGACTCGCGGCCCCCGAGGAGAATCATGAAGGGCCTGCACCGGCTCGGCCGGCGTCGCCGAACAGCGGTGATAGGACTGTCGGCCGCGGCGCTGGTGGCTGGTGCCCTGACGCTCCTGCCCAGCTCCGCCGGAGCCGCCGCCCTGGGTACGCAGGCGGCCCCCTCGGGCAGGTACTTCGGCACCGCTGTGGCCGCCGGCAGGCTCGGGGACTCGAAGTACGCCGCGATAGCGGACCGGGAGTTCAACATGATCACCCCGGAGAACGAGATGAAGTGGGACGCCATCGAACCGTCCCGCGGCAACTTCAACTTCGGCCCCGCCGACCAGATCGTCAACCGCGCCATGGCACACGGCCAGCGCATGCGCGGCCACACCACGGTCTGGCACTCGCAGCTCCCGTCCTGGGTCAGCTCCATCGGCGACGCGAACACGCTGCGCAGCGTGATGAACAACCACATCACCACCGAGATGACCCACTTCAAGGGCAAGATCTACGCCTGGGACGTGGTCAACGAGGCCTTCGCCGACGGAGGCAGCGGCCAGCACCGCAGCTCGGTGTTCCAGAACGTGCTGGGCAACGGCTTCATCGAGGAGGCGTTCCGCACCGCCCGGGCGGCCGACTCCTCGGCCAAGCTCTGCTACAACGACTACAACATCGAGAACTGGTCGGACGCCAAGACCCAGGGCGTCTACAGCATGGTCAGGGACTTCAAGTCCCGCGGCGTGCCGATCGACTGCGTCGGCTTCCAGAGCCACTTCGGGACCGGCGGCCCGCCGTCCAGCTTCCAGACCACCTTGTCCGCCTTCGCCGCCCTGGGCGTGGACGTCCAGATCACCGAGCTGGACATCGCCCAGGCGTCGTCCACCAACTACGCCAACGCGGTCAACGCCTGCCTGTCCGTGACCCGGTGCACCGGCATCACGGTGTGGGGCATCCGTGACAGCGACTCCTGGCGCAGCGGCGAGAGCCCCCTGCTGTTCGACAACAACGGCAGCCCCAAGGCCGCCTACACCACCGTCATGAACGCCCTCAAGTCCGCCTCCGGTACCGGGCCGGGCGGGACGCCCGGCGGAACCGGTACCGGGCAGATCAAGGGCGTCCCCTCCGGTCGTTGTATCGACATCAACGGTTCCACCACTGGCAACGGCACCCAGGCGCAGCTGTCGGACTGCAACGGACAGACAAACCAGCGCTGGACCTACACTTCCGGCAAGCAGCTGATGATCTACGGCAACAAGTGCCTGGACGCCATGGCCAAGGGCACCAGCAACGGCACAATGGTGGTCATCTGGGACTGCAACGGCGGCGCCAACCAGCAGTGGAAGATCAACACCAACGGCACGATCACCGGCGTCCAGTCCGGGCTGTGCCTCGACGCCGTCGGCGCGGCCACCGCCAACGGCACCAAGATCCAGCTGTACTCCTGCGCGTCCGTCGACAACCAGAAGTGGACCGCCCCGTCCGGGACGGGCGGCGGCACGTGCGCTCTTCCCTCGACGTACAAGTGGAGTTCGACGGGTGCCCTCGCACAGCCGTCGAACGGGTGGGCCGCGGTGAAGGACTTCACCCACGTGGTGCACAACGGCAAGCACGTGGTCTACGCGTCGAGCGCAGAGGGAACCTCGTACGGCTCGATGGCGTTCAGTCCCTTCACGAACTGGTCGGACATGGCGTCGGCCGGCCAGACCAAGATGAACCAGAACGCGGTGGCGCCCACGCTGTTCTACTTCGCGCCGAAGAAGATCTGGGTGCTGGCGTACCAGTGGGGTGCGTCGCCCTTCAGCTACCGCTTGTCGAGCGACCCCACCAACCCCAACGGCTGGTCCGCGCCGCAGCCGCTGTTCACCGGGAGCCTCCCCGACTCCGGCACCGGCCCGATCGACCAGACCCTGATCGCCGACGACCAGAACATGTACCTGTTCTTCGCCGGTGACAACGGCAAGATCTACCGGGCGAGCATGCCGATCGGGAACTTCCCGGGCAGCTTCGGCTCGTCGTACACGACGGTCATGAGCGACACGGCGAAGAACCTGTTCGAGGCGCCGCAGGTCTACAAGGTCCAGGGCCAGAACCAGTACCTCATGATCGTCGAGGCCCGGGGTGCGAATGAGCAGCGCTACTTCCGCTCGTTCACGGCCTCCAGCCTGAGCGGTTCGTGGACCCCGCAGGCCGCCAGCGAGAGCAACCCCTTCGCCGGCAAGGCCAACAGCGGTGCCAGCTGGACCAACGACATCAGCCACGGTGATCTGGTCCGCGACAACCCCGACCAGACCATGACCATCGACCCCTGCAACCTGCAGTTCCTCTACCAGGGCAAGTCCCCCAACGCGGGCGGCCCGTACGACCGACTGCCGTACCGGCCGGGTGTCCTCACCCTGCAGCGCTGACCTGCCTGATCCACGGTGATTTGCAGGGAGTACACCTCTCGATGAAGAACGCCACAGCCGGCGGGCGACGCGGGCGTCACCGCCGTCGCTGGAGCGCCACCGGTCTGCCGCTCGGTGTGCCCGCCGTCCCCGTGCCGGACTTCCTGTTCGTGTAGGAGGACTCGCAGGCCGAGACCAGCCGGTAGTGCCTACTACCGGCTGGTCTCGGTGCGCAGCGGCAAGGTGCTGTACGTCAACCGCTTCTCCACCGCCGACGGCACCCGTATCCAGCAGTGGACCGACCGGAGCACCGCCAACCAGCAGTGGCGGCTGAGGTCCACCAGGGACGGCTACTACGAGCTGGTGAACCGCAACAGCCGCAAGCTGCTTGGCACAGCGGGCGGCGCGACCGCCGGTCGGCCGTCGCCGAGCAGCAGACCGACGGATCCTCCCCCCTCGCCGGAGTGGCGGATCGATGCGGTGAGCGGTTCCGAGGCCGTCACCTTCACCTCCCGCGTGAGCGGCCTGGTGGCCGCTGCCCAGTCGGCCGCGGCCGGCCCGGACACGTGGCGGAACGCCCAGGTGGTGGGCGGCGGTTGTGTCACTGGGCTGGTGTTCAAACCTCAGGAGAAGGGTCTGCTGTACGCGCGTACCGACATGGGCGGTGCCGACCGCTGTGACGCCGCCGCCGAGCAGTGGATCCCGATGACAGACACGTCGATGCCCTGGGCGCGCAGCGCACGGGCTGCCTGCAGCAGGGACACCTGGGCGAAGGTGAACAGGTTCTGCGTCGTCAGAGCCTTGCCGCTCTTGAACGAGATGGCGTAGACGACCTTCCTCGGGGTGAACCCGTCGCCGACCGGGTGTCCCGGGTGCCGTTCCCGTACACGCCGGGCGAACTCGGCGCGCGCCTCCGCGTCGTAGCGCAGGGCGTCGGCGGAGATCCTGCCCTGGGCGAAGAGGTGGCTGAGCGGCGCCGAGGAGGCGGCCCTCTTCACGTGGATCAGGGTCCCGTCCTCGGCGAGCAGGTCCGCCGCCTCGAAACCGTGGGGATGCTGGGCGGTCTTGATCAGCCGGCGATCCAGGCAGATGTAACCACGCTTCGCTGCCTCCAGGTTGTATTCCTCCTCCGTCGCGAGGTCGGTCGTCCAGGCCGGCAGCGGACAGCCGGCCGGTGCGGTGAGCAGGGCGTCGACCTCGCTCCGGACGCCCTCCAGGTACTGGTCCCCGATCTCGAACCAGCGCCCTTCGTGGTGGAAGTAGCGGCTGGCGCCGAGCGGAATCTCGGCCGTGATCCACTTGCGGGCCTTCACCTGGGCGCTCACCGGATCGGTGCCCGCCTCGTCCCGGTGCATCTGTATGTAGCCCGCTGTCAGGGCTTCCAGGCGCCTGCCGGGCGGCATGCCCTCGAGCAGCTCCAGAATGTCGTCGATCGCCGGAGAAGGCATGAGGCGGCGGACGGATCCGACCTTCACCAACGCACTGGTGGCCGCCCTGCGCGTGGGCCTCGCCGAACTCGTCGACGACGAGACGCTCCGGGACCGGGTGGACATCATGACCGTCGACGCGTTCGCCGGACGGGTGCTGTCCACGTCGCGCCGGCCCCTGCGCGCCGACGAGGAGCCGGCCCGCTGGCAGCAGGCCGCCCGGGCCGCGGGCTTCACCGGGAGCCCGCAGTTCCTCGCCCAGGAGTACAAGCACGTCGTCCTCGCCCAGAACCTGCGCACGGACGAGCAGTACGAAGCCGCCGAGCGCAAAGGGCGGGGCAGCGCGCTGCCTGGGGCAGCCCGACCGCCGGTGTGGGGCGCCATCGGCGAGTAGGCGGGAACACCGGCGTCCCCGGCGGAGGTCACCAGCCGGCGAAGCCCTCGTCACGGCACGGCTCGTCCAGCTGGTCCCGTACCCATGTCGCCTCCATGCCCTCGGGATTGCCCCGCCTGCGTCACCCGCGCGGGTCGGGGCGGGATCCGCGCACCAGAGTGGGGATGGAGGGGCACCGGCTCACCTCAGGGACGAAGGTCGTCCCTGAGAGCCGACATGAGCATGTCCAGCGATCACGTAGTTCCGTCCAGGAGGCTCAAGTTCCGTGGCGGGAGCAGTCGCTGATGGCTCATCAGTTTTTCTGATGCCTGCAACCCCCTTTCATTGCCATGTGAACTGTGAAATTGTACGGTCACACTTTCCGCGGCTATGTCAGCTCCGGGAGTGCTCAACTTCCGTTGCCATCACGGTCCGCACCCCCCACCGCCGTGCCCCACGCACGGCTCTGCCGACCGGCCTGGAGGCCATCGCTATGCGCAAACCCCCCACCCTCAGGAAACTCACCCAACTGCTGATACCTGCCGTGGCCGTCGCCGGCCTGGGGCTCACCGTGCTCGCCCCCAATGGCACGGCGACCCCGGCCGGCGCAGGGGCACCCAAGCCCGCACCGAGGTCGGCCCCCGCCCCACAGCCCGCCTCCGCCACCGTGCTTGCCGCCGATCTCGCACCCGGACACGCCGCCGACCCCGCGCGATCGGCCACGAAGACCTCGATCCCCGCGCAACGCCCTCCGCTCCCCGCGGCTCAGAACGCCTCAGAACGCAAGCAGGCTCGCTCTGCGGCGAAGGCCGCGGCGGACTGCAACGTCAGCGACTTCACCTCGAAGACCGGCGCTGCCCTGGCCGAGCAGATCAAGAAGTCGGAAACCACCTGCATCAACACGCTGTTCAGCGTGACCGGCGAAGACTCCAAGGTCCTCTTCCGCGAGGAACAGATGGTCACCGTGGCGAACGCACTCAAGGATGTCGCCACCAACTACCCGGGGGACAACAGCACTTATGCAACCCAGGTGGTGCTGTACCTGCGCGCCGGCTACTACGTCCAGTACAACCAGCCGGAGAACGTCGGTGAATACGGCCCGACGCTGAAGAGCGCCGTTCAGGGCGCCCTGGATGCCTTCTTCGGCTCTTCCCACGCCTTCGACGTCACCGAAGCCAACGGAGAAACCCTGGCCGAGACGGTCACCCTGATCGACAGCTCCGGAGAGAACGCCCGCTACCTCAACGTGGTCAAGCGTCTGCAGAAGGACTACGACTCGTCGTACGACAAGTTCTACGGGATGCTCTCAGCGGTCAACAACACTTACACCGTGCTCTTCCGCGGCCACCAGGTGCCGGAGTTCGTGGAAGCCGTCAAGGCGGACCCGAGCGTCCTCACCGGACTGCGTGACTTCGCCGTCGCCCACGACGATCTGCTCGGCACCGACAAGTCCTACCTGGCCGCCAACGCCGGACGTGAACTCGGCCGCTTCCTGCGGCACGCCGACCTCAAGCACACCGTCAAGCCGTTGGTCAAGGAGCTGCTCGGCCGCAGCGAGATCACTGGACGCACCGCCCCGCTCTGGGTCGGCCTTGCCGAGATGACGGACGAGTACCAAAAGGAGAACTGCGCCGAGTTCGACACCTGTAACCTGCAGAACCGCGTGCGCGACGCCGTGCTGACGGTCAAGCACGCATGCGGTCCGAGCGTGAAGATCCTCGCACAGGAGCTCACCGCGTCCGAACTGGCGGCCACGTGCGACAGTGCCCTCAAGCAGGGCCCGGTCTTCCACAACATCGTCAAGGACAACGGTCCGGTCAAGGACGACAACAACACCGGCATCGAGATCGTCGCCTTCAACTCCAGTACCGACTACAAGACCTACGCCGGTGTCGTCTTCGGCATCGACACCAACAACGGCGGCATGTACCTGGAGGGCAATCCGGCCGCCGAGGGCAACCAGCCGCGCTTCATCGCCTACGAGCAGCCGGCCCAGGACGGTGCCTTCCAGATCTGGAACCTCAACCACGAGTACACCCACTACCTCGACGGTCGCTACGACATGTACGGCGACTTCGCAGCCGGGCAGACCACCCCGACCGTGATGTGGATCGAGGGTTTCGCCGAGTACGTCTCCTACTCGTACCGCGGCATCACCTACGACAGGGCGATCGAGGAGGCGGGCAAGAACACCTACAAGCTCAGCCAGCTCTTCGGGACCACCTACGACAACGCCGACACCACCCGTATCTACCAGTGGGGCTACCTGGGCGTCCGCTACATGCTCCAGTCGCACCCCGCGGACGTGGCAACCCTGCTCGGCCACTACCGCGCAGGCGAGTACGACGCGGCCCACAGCCTGCTCCGCGACACCATCGGCACCAAGTACGACGCCGACTTCACCGACTGGCTGAGCAAGTGCGCCGGCGGCGACTGCGGCCAGCTGCCGGTCCGGAGCGGCCGGTGACCGGGACCTGGGTCACCGGCAAGAACTGAGCCAGGAGAGCCTGGGGGGCGGTCCACCGGACCGCCTCCCGTCAGCTCCCGGTCCTGCCCCGGCCGGCCTTCCACGCGCGGGGGCGCACCGCGGAGCGCGGTCGGCTCGTCGAGCAGGACGGCCTCGGGCTCCTGGGCGAGGGCCCGGGCGGTCAGGACGCACTGGCGTCCGCCGTCGGACAGCTCGGCGGCCGGCCGCTCGGCGAGATGCCCGCGCCGACCTCTCGGCGTTGAGGGTGCGGTCCTTGGCGTACTCGATGACCTTGCCCGCCTTCCCCCGCTCGATCACCTCGGCCGAGCTGATGTTGGAGGCGTTTGCCACATCGGTCAGCACATCCAGGGTGCCGGTCTCGGCCAGCAGCGGCAGGTGCGTGGTCGAGGCCGAGTGCAGGCTCTTGGCGGGGGTGGTGATCTGCGTGGCCCCCGACAGGTCGCCGGTCAGCTTCGGCTTGGGGCACGGCACGTGACCAGCACATACGACTCGGGCTCGCCCTGGGGGTACGGCTCGTTGACGGTGAAGACTTGGTAGCTGTTCTCGTACCGGAGTGTGAAGCTCTTGGCGTGCTTCACCGCCGACTTGACCGGGAAGCAGTCCTTGCCCGGGTCGAAATCGGTGATGCAGCCGTCACCCGCCGCCGCGGCCTCGGATTCGGCGGGCCGGTCCGCGCCGCCGTCACCGACACGAGAATCGACCTGCTAACCGGGCGTGACCCACGGCTTTTTCGGCGACTCGGGAACCCTCGACGCAGGCGGCCGTGCCATCGGGCAGGCACGCATACCTGCGTACGGCCTTCGCCGATGCGTCGACGAGAGGCCGATGCCCTGACGCGCGCGGCATCCATTTCGCCGAGTTCGGCCGCCGACCCCCCCACGCTCCTGCCTCTACCCTTGAGGCCGCCGGTTGATGGATGGCGAACACCGATGGAAACGATGGAACGGAGCGTGCGGTGAAGGCGGGGGAAGCGAATGGCGGAGAGCTGATAGGCAAGGTACTCGGGGGGCGTTACCGGGTGACCTCCATGGTCGGGCGCGGCGGTATGGGAGTGGTCGCCCGGGCGGTGGACGAACTGCTGAACCGAGAGGTCGCCGTCAAGGTCCTGCGAGCGTTCACCGACGCCTCCGCGTCCGAACTTGCCGATCTGCGGACCCGGATGCAGCGGGAGGCGCAGGCAGCCGCCCGCATCCGGCACAGCGGCGTGGTCACCGTGCACGACGTGACCGAGGCGCAGGGTCTGCCGGTCATTGTCATGGAATTCGTCGACGGGCCCTCGCTCGACGACGTGTTGACGGAGCGCGGCCCGCTGGAGCCGCACGAGGCCGCGGCGATCGGCGCCAAGTTGATGGACGCGCTCGACGCCGCGCACCGGGTCGGCGTACTGCATCGGGACGTCAAGCCCGCCAACGTGCTGATGGAGCATGGCGGCCGGGTCGTGCTCACCGATTTCGGCATAGCCACCATGCAGGCCTCCGACGACGAGGCCGTGGCCAAGCTGACCCAAAGCGGTCAAATCGTCGGATCCCTCGACTACCTGCCACCGGAGCGCGCGCAGGGCAGGGAGCCCGGGCCCGCGTCGGACATCTGGTCGCTCGGCATGACGCTCTATGCGGCCGTGGAGGGCACTTCGCCGTTCCGTCGCACGTCCGCGTGGTCCACGTTGTCGGCCATCGTCACCGATCCACTGCCGGAGCCCCGCCGGGCTGGACCACTCACGCCGGTGCTCCAGGCGCTGATGGCGAAGGAACCGGAGGACCGGCCCACCGCGGACCAGGCGCGCGGCATGCTGGAGCGCGTCGCCTCGGGCCGGACGGTGTCCGAGGGCCCGAATCCCACGCCCAGGGTGGTTCCCGGGGCTGCGGCCGCCGTCGCGCCGCCCCCCGGGTTCGGCCCCCCGATGTTCCCCCAGCCCACCCCGCAGCCTCAGCCTCCGCAAGCCGGCTACCTTCAGCCCAACCTGCCGCCGGCGCTTCCGCAGCCCGGCGCGCCGGTCGCGGGCCCCGCCGGAGTCCCCACTCCCGAAACGACCGCCTCCACAGCGCGTCGCACACGGCGCCGCAGCCGCACCCTCACCGCATCGGCGGCCGCCGTCGTACTCCTCGCCGCAGGCGGCGGAATCACCTACGCCCTGACCGGCCAAGAGGGCGGCACGATCGCGGACGGTGCGCAGGCGACGCCGCCCGGCGTCAGCTCCCCGACGGGCGGCGGCCCGTCGTCGTCCGTTGCTCCGGGCGCCTCCTCGCAGCCGTCTCCCTCGGCGAAGAAGACAGGTGCCACGACGACGCCCGGCAACAACGGTGCCAAGCCGGCCGCGAGCCCGTCCGCGTCTCCGGAGACCAAGCCCAGTTCCACGGTGAAGGAGCCCACCCCGGTGTCGACGGCCTGCACCGGCTGGAGTCACGAGAACCGCAGTAACGGCTACGGCTATCTGCTCGACAACTCCCACCTCTACACCGGGCCGTACGCGGAGTGCAGCTACGTGACCGTGGTCAAGACCGGCGTGAAGGTCTATTACCACTGCTACGTCACCAACGCCTATGGCAACAAGTGGATCTACGCCCGTGCCGAGGGCACGAACACCGAAGGCTGGATGGCCAGCACCCATCTCACCCGGGAGAGCGGCACACTGGCCCGCTGCTAGCTCGGCTCTGCCGGGGATCCCGGAGCAGTCGAGGTCACTGCTCCGGCGATCTCCATGGCTGAGACCCTCGGGTGCGGTCAACGTGGCTGGGGCGGCGCTGCGGCGCGCTGTGACGTGGCTGCGGCCGCCTCTGCGACGCGTGGGGATGCTGTAGGCGCGGGCCCGCTGGCGTAGGCCGTCCTCCGTCTGCTCGTCGTCTCGGAGAGCCGCTTCTGGCGGTGCATCCGGACCTGGACGCGCCGCCCACGCGCCGGCGCAGCGCCGCCTCGTCGATGACCGCCCACGTCGCAGCGGTCCGAGCTCCGAGCTCCGGGTGCGTGGTCCTGGACGGCACGCTGCTGCCCGTCGACCGCATCGCCGCCGATCGCCCCTTCTGCAGCGGCAAGCACAAGAGGCACGGGGTGAACGCGCAGGTGATCACCGATCTCTTCGGCCGGCTGCTGTGGGCCTCGCCCGCGTTGCCGGGGCGGTGCCCGACATCCGTGCGGCCCGTACCCACGGCCTCCTGGCCGCCTTGGCCGAGAGGGGCGTGACCCGCTTCGCGGACAAGGGCTACCAGGGCGCCGGCCCCACGGTCCGGTTGCCCTTCCGCAGCCGGTGGGTGAACCTCTCCGCCGGTCAGCGGGCCACGCATGTTTCCCACGCCCGCATCCGCGCCGTCGGCGAACAGGCCATGGCCGCGCTGAGGAACCGGAGGCTGCCGCGGAAGCCGCGGTGCTCCACCACCCACATCACCTCCCTCGGGCCGGCCATTCCCACTCTCCATCAGGGCGACCGAATCCGCCTATAGCCCCCAATAGAATGTGAATTACGAATCCTTGAAATGCGTTGCCTCCGAACCAAGGTGACAGTAAGATCACGGAGGATGATGCTGACCAGGCATCACACATGAACTTGAGGGGAATCGCATGCCCAACCCGTTCGAAGACGACGACGCCACGTATTTAGTCCTCGTGAATTCGGAGGGGCAGCACTCGCTCTGGCCCGCCACCATCGAGGTGCCCGCCGGTTGGGAGATCGCACTTCCCGAGTCGAGGCGGGACGAATGTCTTTCCTACGTGGAAGAGCGCTGGACCGACTTGCGGCCGAAGAGCCTGGTAGAGGCCACCACTCGCTGACCATGAGAAACAGAGGGACCGCTCGGGAAGAATCCTCCGATGCAACCACGACATGGCGGGCAGCATTCTCACCTTCGATTCCCGGACATCGCCAACCTGACCGGCCGGCACCCCGAGACGGACGCCCCGGTGGCGGACCGGCTCGGCCTGCGGCTCCGCGACGACCTGCCCTTCGAGGCGTGGCACTCGGTAGGACGCCAGATCATCGACGTCAGCGAGGCGTCGGCATGGTGGATCGGTGACTGGCTCGTCTTCGGCCAGCGGTGCTACCGCACCCGCTACCGGGAGGCGATCGCGAGCACCCAGCTCGACTATCAGACCCTGCGCAACTACGCCTGGATCGCCCGCAAATTCGACCTCGCGCGACGTCGTGCAGAATTGACGTTCCAGCACCACATGGAAGTGGCCGCACTTCCCCCTGCGGAGCAGGATCACTGGCTGGATTTCGCCGTCAAATTCGGCTGGTCGAGAAATGAACTCAGAAAGCAGATAAAGGCCGCCGGTGAATCATCGGAAGGCCCGGAATCGCAGCCGGAACCCCAGCCGTATCAGCTGCGCCTGGTCCTGAGCCAGGACCGGATTCGCCGATGGCGGGCAGCGGCCCGCAGGCAGAACATCGAGCTGGAGGACTGGATCGCGGATGCCGTCGACAAAGCGGCGTGTTAGACGAACGATCCTCGCCGATTCCCTTACCTGAGAGGCCGGCGTAAGTGCGCACAGAACTCGACGCCAAGGCAGTCGTGTGTTCCATCTCGTCCGATGCACACACCTGGAATCTCGTCTACTTGCAGTTGCTCCTCGAGGACCTCGGTTTCGACGTACGGAACTTAGGAGCCTGCACCGACGTGGCCGACCTCGTGGAGGTCTGCCGTACCGACCCGCCGGCGCTCGTCGTGCTCAGCACGGTCAACGGGCACGGCCACATCGAGGGTCCCGCCTACGCCGGAGCGATCAGCTCCCTGCCCGGCCGTGACGGCATCACCGTGGTGATCGGCGGAAAACTGGGCGTCGACGGGGCGACCGAGCCGTACGCAGACGCGCTCCTCGCCGCCGGGTTCGACGGGGTCTTCGGCCCGGGAGAGGCCGAGTTGGCGCGCTTCCGGGCGCGCGTGGCGGACCTCGCCCGTACCGGCCCCCGCCACACGCGGACACCGACCCCGACCGAGGTCATGTGAACAGCCCACATCTCGCGGTCAGCACCTTCTCCCGGTACGTGCGGGACTCCGCGCGGGCCGGCGGTGTCCCGGTCGTCCAGCCCCGCATGGGCTTCTCCGATCCCCGTGCCATGCGGCGGGGCCTCGCCGCCGTCCGAGAGCTGGGGTTCCCCACCTGCGGGACCGTCACCCTGGACAGCTACACGAGGGTGGGCGACCACGTAGCCGCCCGCGCGGCCTGCGCCGACGGCGTCCCCCTGAACGGCTATCCGATCGTGGCGCACGGGGCGCGGAGCACCCGGGCCGTCCTGGCCGGCCTCGCCGGAGACGACTTCCCCGTCCAGATCCGGCACGGCTCCGCCGCCCCCTTCGACCTCTTCGAGGTGATGCTCGCCTCGGGCGTCCGGGCGAGCGAGGGCGGTCCGGTCTCCTACTGCCTGCCGTACGGCCGGGTGCCCCTGGCGACGGCCGTCGCCGAATGGCAGCGCGCCTGCGAGCTCCTCGCCTCGGCGGGCGGCGTCCACATGGAGACCTTCGGCGGCTGCATGCTCGGGCAGCTGTGTCCGCCGAGCCTCCTCGTCACGCTCTCCCTGCTGGAGGCGATGTTCTTCCGGCAGCACGGAGTGCGCAGCCTGTCGCTCAGCTATGCCCAGCAGACGTCCCTGGAGCAGGACGTCGAGGCGGTCCTCGCCCTGCGCGCCCTCGCCGCGCGGTTCCTCCCCGACGTCGACTGGCACGTCGTCGTCTACACCTACATGGGGCTGTACCCGCACGATCCCGCGAAGGCGGGGCACCTGCTGCGGGGCAGTGCCGAACTGGCCGTGCTGACCGGCGCCGAGCGGCTCATCGTGAAGACCCCGGCCGAGCACTCCAGGATCCCGACCGTGGCCGAGAACGTGGACGCGCTGCGGACCGCTTCGGATCACGCGCGGCGGGTGCGCGCGGACCTTCCGGCCTCGCCGCCCGCCGGGCGGGACACGCCCACAGGCGTCCTGGCCGAGGCCCTCACCCTCGTCGAGTCCGTGATGTCGCTGGACGGCCTCGTCGGCACGGCGCTGCTGCGGGCGTTCCGGTCCGGGCTGCTCGACGTGCCGTACTGCATCCACCCGGACAACCGCAATCGCACCCGCAGCTTCCTCGACCCGGCCGGCCGGCTGCAATGGCGCAGTACCGGCAACATGGCGGTCCGCCCGCATCCCGGCGCGTCCGCGGCCGCCGCCCCGGGGCGGCGCGCCGAGCAGTTCGAGCGGCAGCTGTCGCACTGGAACCGCGCCGAGACCCTCTACAGCCGATCCGGAAAGTCCTCATGATCCCCCTGTCTTTCGCACAGCAGCGCCTGTGGTTCATCGACCAGATCGACGGGCCGACGGCCGCCTACAACATCCCGCTGGCGATGCGCCTACGGGGAAGCGTCGTCTCGGAGGCCCTACGGGACGCGCTCACCGACGTGGTCCGGCGCCACGAGAGCCTGCGGACCGTGTTCGCCGAGGTGGACGGAGTGCCGTGCCAGCGGATCCTGGACGCCGCGACCGTCCTCGTCCCCCTTCCCGTCGAGGAGCCGGGCGGGGAGGCGGTCCATGACCTGCTCGTCCGGGAGGCCGCCGTCCCCTTCGACCTGAGCGCCGGGATCCCGCTGCGCGCCCGCCTGTTCCGGGTGGGGCCGGACGAGTCCGTCCTGTCCGTGGTCATCCACCACATTGCGAGCGACGGCTGGTCGACCGGACCGCTGGTGCGGGACCTCGGCCTCGCGTACGCCGCGCGCTGCGCGGGAGCCGCGCCCGAGTGGGAGGAACTGCCGGTCCAGTACGCGGATTACGCGAGCTGGCAGCGTGACGTGCTCGGCACGGAGGACGACCCGGAGAGCGAACTGGCCCGCCAGTCGGCGTACTGGACCGCCCGGCTCGCCGGGCTGCCCCAGGAGGCGGCCCCCGTCACGGACCGCCCGCGCCCGGCGGAGGGCAGCGGGCGGGGAGCCTCGGTACCGGTGCGGATCGACGCGGAGCTGCACCGTCGTACGGCCCGGCTCGCCCGGGAGACCCGGTCGACCTCCTTCATGGTGTTGCACGCGGCGCTGACGGTGCTGCTGCGCGAGTTCGGCGCGGGCGGCGACGTGACCGTGGGCACGGTCACGTCGGGCCGCACCGACGAGGCGCTGCACGATCTGATCGGGTTCTTCGTCAACACCCTCGTCCTCCGCGCGGACCTGTCTGGCGAGCCCACCTTCCGTGAGCTCCTCGCGCAGGTGCGGGAGACCGATCTGGAGGCGTACGCGCACGCGGACCTCCCCTTCGAGCGACTCGTTGAGATGATGAATCCGTCGCGGTCGCTGGGGCTGCACCCGCTGTTCCAGGTGATGCTTTCGGTCCATCAGGACACCTACGTGGAGTTCCCGCTCGGGTCGCTTGCCGGGCGGATCGAGCCGGTGGACGTGCCGGTGGCCAAGTTCGACCTGGCGCTCTCGCTGATGGAGCGCTCGGACGGCGCGGGCGGGGAACGCGGTATCGACGGGGAACTGCGTTACTCCACCGATCTGTTCGACCGGTCCACGGCCGAGCGCATGGCCGGGGCGCTGCTGCGGATCCTGGACGGGGCGACGGCCGACCCGGACGTTCCTGTCGGGCGGATCGCCGTCCTCGGCCCCGAGGAAAGGGAGCGCGTCCTTGCCTGGGGGCGCGGCCCGGACGGCCCCGAGCCGGACCTCCGCGGCTTCCTCGGCATGTTCGAGGCACAGGCGCGCCGCACGCCGACCGCCATGGCGGTGGTCCACGGCCGCGACCGGCTGAGCTACGCGCAGCTGGACGAGCGGGCCGACCGGCTGGCCCGGCTGCTCGCCGCCCGGGGTGTGGCCGGGGGGCAGTTCGTGGCGCTGGCGCTGCCGCGGGGCGTGGACGCCGTGGCAGCGCTGCTCGGCGTGCTCAAGGCCGGGGCCGCGTACGTGCCCGTCGATCCGGAGTACCCGGCGGACCGCATCGCGTACATGCTCGACGACTCCCGGCCCGCGCTGCTGCTCACCTCGTCCGCCGTGACCGGTCTGCCCGCCGTCCCGGTGCCCGTGCTGCGGCTCGACGACGAGGAGGTCCGGGGCCTGCTGGCCGAGCAGTCGGCCGGGCCGCCCGAGGGGGTCGTGCAGGATCCCCGGAACCCGGCCTACGTGATCTACACGTCGGGTTCGACCGGCCGCCCGAAGGGCGTGGTGATTCCGCGCGGTGCGCTCGCCGACTACGTGAGCTGGTGCGCGCGGGCGTACCCGGGGATGTCCGGCGTGGCGGTGGTCCCCTCGCCGCTGTCGTTCGACCTGACCGTCACCGGTCTGTGCACGCCGCTGACGGTCGGCGGCTGTGTGTGCCTGTCCTCGGTCACCGAGCCGACCGACGGCGAACTCTCCGGTGTGGCGGCCTTCCCGGCCACCTTCCTCAAGGCGACCCCCAGCCACGTCGCGATCCTCGACGAGGCGGAGGCCGGATTCTCACCCTCGGGAGAACTCCTATTGGGTGGCGAGTCGTTGAGCACCGAAATGCTGGAGCTCTGGCGGGCCCGAAATCCCAAATCCACTGTTTTCAATGTCTACGGGCAGACCGAGACGACGGTGAACTGCACCGAGTACCGCATCGAACCGGGCCGGGAGACACCGCCCGGAGTTCTTCCGGTGGGGCGCCCCCAGGCACGGCAGGGCGTATACGTGCTGAATTCCGCGCTGGAACTCGTTCCGCCGGGCGTGGTCGGTGAAATTCATGTGACGGGGGCTGGACTCGCGCACGGATATCTGAACCGGCCCGGTCTGACGGCCGAGCGCTTCGTCGCCGATCCTTTCGGCGAACCGGGTGGGCGGATGTACCGCACCGGGGACCTGGGGCGCTGGAACAAGGACGGAGACCTCGAATTCGTGGGGCGGGCCGACCAGCAGGTGAAGATCAACGGCTTCCGTGTCGAGCTCGGCGAGATCGAGGCCGTGGTCGCGGGCCACCCCGACGTCGGCGGGGCCGCCGTCGTCCTGCAGGAGGTGCGGGATACCCGTCGCCTGGTGGCGTACGCGGTTCCCGCCGCGCCCGGGGCCGCGCCCGACCCGGCCGGCATCCGGGCGCATGCGGCGCGGGTGCTGCCTGCGTACATGGTGCCGGCGGCCGTGGTGATCGTGCCCGAACTGCCGCTCACGCCCAACGGGAAGCTGGACCGGAAGGCCCTGCCGCAGCCCGATCCCACACCGTCCGAGCGGCGCACGGGGCCGCGCACCACGGTCGAGGCCGAGCTGTGCGCGCTCTTCGCCGAGGTGCTCGGTGCCGACGAGGTCGGCGCCGACGAGGACTTCTTCGCGCTCGGCGGGCATTCGCTGCTCGGCATCCGGCTGGTGCGCGGGATCGGCGAGCGGCTCGGGGTGAGCCTGCGGATCCGTGACCTGTTCGAGGCGCCGACGGTCGCCGGGCTGGCCCGCCGGATCGCCGCGGGGCCGCGGCAGGACGCCTTCGACGTGATGCTGCCACTGCGCGCCTCGGGCAGCGGGCTGCCGCTGTTCTGCTTCCACCCCGGTGGAGGCGTCGCCTGGTGCTACAGCGGTCTGCTCGGCCGGATCGACCGGCAGGTGCCGGTGTACGGGCTGCAGGCGCGAGGTCTCGCCGACGCCTCCGCGCGGCCGGACTCGCTGGAGGCGATGGCGCGGGACTACGTGGAGCGGGTGCGCGCGGTCCAGGCGCACGGGCCGTACCGGCTGCTCGGCTGGTCCTTCGGCGGGCTCGTCGCGCACGCCGTCGCCGCCCTGCTCCAGAAGGCGGGCGAGGAGGTCGGGCTTCTCGCGATGCTGGACACGTTCCCGTCCTCGCGGATCACCGGCGAGAGCGAGCCGCAGGGCCCCGACCCCGCGTCGGCGGACACCCTCCGGCAGCTGCTCGCGGACCTCCGGCAGGCCCGGGAGGAGGGCTCGACGCCTGCGGCCGTGCGGCGGCGGGTCGACGCGCTGGCCGCCGCGATCGGCGGTCTCGACGGCATCGACGGGGACGAACTGCCCCGGGTGATCGAGACGATCCTGCACCACCAGGAGCTGCGCGAGGAGCACGTGCCGCCGCGGTTCCGGGGCGATCTGCTCTACTTCACCGCGGGCCGGGGGCGGCCCTTGGACGCGCCGACCGCCCGGTGCTGGGAGCCGTTCGTCACCGGCCGTGTCAGGGACGTGTCGCTGGACTGTCTGCACGGCGAGATGATGGGCCCCTCGGTCCTGGACGCCGTCGCACCCGTCGTCCAGGACGCGCTGGGCTCCCGCTGAGCGCCGCGGGCCCGCGCCCGGGTCGGCGCCGCGGTGCCGCGCGCGGTCAGCGCGCGGTGCCGCTCGGCTCGGCCTCGGGGGCGGGGGCGGCCTCGGGGGCGGGGGCCGGTCGCCGCAGTCGGCGCAGCCCGCTCAGTACGGCGCTGACGACGCCGAGTCCGAGCGTGGCCAGGGTGGCCGCGAGGATGGCGCGACCCGCGCCCCACCCGGCGACGATCAGCCCGCCGATCCCGATCCCGGCCGGGCCCGAGGTCACCAGGAGCGCGCTTCTGGCCGCGAGCACCTGCGCGAGCAGGTCGCCGGTCACCGTGCGCTGGATGAGGGCGGTCGCGGTGGCGCCGAAGGGCGCGTAGAGCAGGCCGACCGCGCCGAAGCAGGGCACGGTCACGGCGACGGGCGCGCCCAGGCCCAGCGGCAGGAGGGTGAGGCCCGCCCCGAGCACGCTCCCGTTGAGGATCAGCCAGTGCGGCAGCCGTCCCAGGTGCGAGGCGAACAGACCGCCGCAGATGGCCCCCGCGCCGAAGGCGGCGAAGTGCCAGGCGAGGACCGACGCGGGCGCCCCCAGGTCGTTGGCGACGTGGATCGGAAGGCCGACCTCGACGGGCCCGTACAGCAGGTAGAAGCCGAAGGTCAGTGCCATCACTCCGAGGAGGGCCGGCGTGCGGGCGATGATGCGGAACCCGGAGGCCCGGTCCTTCTCCTCCTCTCCCTCCTTCGCCAGCGGGTCGCGGGCCGCGGAGGGCACCGCGAGCCGGCAGGAGACGGCGAGCACCGCGAAGGTGAGGGCGTCGACCGCGAGCGCCCACAGGGCACCGGTCCACGCGATGAGCAGACCCGCGACGACCGGTCCGATCAGGACGCCGGTCTGGCTGAGCGTCGAGATGAGGGCGTTTGCCGAGAGGTGCCTGGACCTGGGCAGCGTCTCCGCGACCAGCGTGTAGTAGCCGGCCGAGCCCCACGACTGCAGCAGCGAGGAGAGCGCCAGCAGTCCTGCGTACACGCCGATGGACAGGACGTCGAAGAAGGCCGCGACGGGTACGAGGCCGAGCCCCGTCGCCCGCAGTGTCGCGTTCCACGTGACGAGCTGCGCGCCGCTGCGGCCGCGCATGAACGGCCCGAGCAGGACGGCCCCCGCGGCCCCGGGCAGGGTATAGGCGCCGACGGCGAGCGCGACCCACAACCCCTGGTGCTGTCGCGGGGCCAGTTCCAGGGCCAGCCAGCTCACCGCGACGGCGCTCATGCCGTCCCCGACGAAAGAAACAACGAATCCCGGCCAAATGTGCCGCAGCTTCGGGTGCGAAATAATCGGAGCAAAGGGGACGTACCGATCGACCCACCGCTCTTTTCGAGTCACTGCATTCCTTTCGTCGGAGCCGTTTCTGTCCCGCCGGCGAGACACCGGGCGCTCGGCGGACCGTGCCATCCACGATCGGCCCCACCAGCCGCATACCATACGGATCCGGCTTCACGTAATGACCTTCGGGAACCTGCTGAAAATTGCCTTTGGATATGTTTTCCGTACCGCTGCCCACGGCGGATGTGTGTCCTGCGATGGGGGGAAAGAAATGAGCCAACTCACTCCAGAACAGCAGAACCTCATCCGGCAGCGCCTCCAGGGAAACGCGACGAGCGCCTTCGGGAAGACGGCCCCGCCGACCGCCGCCCCCGCCCCCGCCCCGCGCGGCATGGGCATCGCGTCCTTCGCGCAACGGCAGTTGTGGTTCCTCGAGCAATTGATGCCGAAATCCCCCATGCATGTCGTCGACACGCTGTGGTCGATCGACGGCCCCCTCGACACGGCGGCCCTGCGCGCCGCCCTCGACGCCGTCTGGCAGCGGCACGACGCGCTGCGCGCACGGTTCGAGGAGGAGGGCGAGACCCTCCGGCAGATCGTCGACGAGCCCCGTCCGCTGCCGCTCAAGGCCGTCGACCTCTCCGCGCTGGGCCCGGACGCGGCCCGCGCCGAGGCGGTCCGGCTCGCGGGCGCCGACGCGGCCGAGGGCTTCGACCTGTCGGCCGGCCCCCTGATGCGCGCCGCCCTGTTCACGCTCGCGCCGAACCGGCACGCCCTGATGCTGACGTTCCATCACATCGTGGTCGATGGCTGGTCGATGGGCGTGCTGTGGCACGAACTCAGCTCCCTGTACGAGGCGTTCCGTGCCGACGCCGCCTCGCCGCTGGCCCCGCTGCTCCTGCAGCACGCGCAGTTCGCCGAGCGGGAGAAGGAGTGGATGCGCGGCCCGGAGGCGGCCGACCGGCTGCGCTTCTGGAAGGAGCTGCTCGACGGCGCTCCCGCCGCGCTCGACCTGCGCACCGACCTGCCGCGCCCGCGCACGCTCAGCGGCCGTGCGGAGAAGGTGGAGTTCACCGTCGACGCGGAGGTGGCAGAAGGGCTGCGCCGGCTGGGCCGCGACCACGGCGCGTCCCTCTTCATGGTGCTGCTCGCCGCCTTCGACGCCCTTCTGTCGCGGTACACCGGCAGCACCGACATCGTCACGGGCACTCCGTCCTCGGGCCGCGACCGCCCCGAACTGGAAGGTCTGATCGGCTTCTTCGTCAATCTGCTCCCGCTGCGCGTCTCCTGGACCGGTGACCCGACCTTCCTCGAACTGCTCCGGAAGGTCAGGGACGTCTCGCTCGACGCATACGCCAACGACGGCGTGCCCTTCGAGCGCATCGTGGAGGAGGTGGCGCCGGCCCGCGACCTCAGCCGCACCCCTCTGTGCCAGATCTGGTTCGACGGCGGGCGCGACCACACCTTCGAGCAGCCCGCCGGCCTCGACGTGGCGGACCTGGCCCGCGACCGGCACAGCGCGCGCATGGACTTGGAACTGCGCATCGCCACCGGTGAGGGCGAGCTGTCCGGGCACTTCCTCTACAGCACCGACCTGTTCCTGCCCGGGACCGTGGAACGGCTCGCACGCCACCTTCGGACGCTGCTGAGCGCCGTCGCCGCGCATCCCGAGCTCCCGCTGTCCCGCCTGTCGCCCCTCTCCGACGACGAGACGGCCACCCTGATCGAGGCCTGGAACGCCACCGACGTCGCCGTACCGGCCGACGCCGACCCCGTCGCGGCCTTCGACGCCCACGCGGACCGCACCCCGGACGCCGTGGCGGTCCGCTGCGGCGCGGAGACCCTCACCTACCGCGAGCTCCGTGAGCGGGCCGACGGCCTGGCCCGCGTGCTGCGGTCGAAGGGGATCGGCCCCGAGGACGTCGTGGTGCTGGCCGTGCCGCGCTCGGCGGCGACGGTGGCCGGCCTGCTCGGCGTCCTCAAGGCCGGGGCGGCCTATGTGCCGCTGGACCTGGACCAGCCGGCCGCCCGGGTGGCCCACATCCTGACGGACTGCCGGGCGACGCTGATCCTCACGACCGCCGAGGCGGTGACGGGGCTGCCCGGGACCGGCACACCGACGCTGCTGCTCGACGGCGCGGAGAGCCGGGCCCCGGACCCGACCGCGTCCGGCCCCGTCCCGCTCCCCGCGGTCGAGCCGGAGCACCCCGCGTACGTCATCTACACCTCCGGCTCGACCGGACGCCCCAAGGGTGTCGTCATCCCGCGCGCCGCCCTGTCGAACCTGCTGGCCTGCGTGGCCGAGCGGCTGCGGCCGGGGCCGCAGGACCGGTTCCTCGCGATCACGACGACCGCCTTCGACATCGCGGCCGTGGAACTCCTCCTCCCGCTCATCAGCGGAGGACAGATCCTCCTGGCCGAACCGGAGCTGATGAAGGACGCCGGTGCGATCGCCCGCGCCGTCCGGGAGCGCGGCGCGACCCTGCTGCAGGCCACGCCCTCGCTCTGGCACGCCCTCGTGGAGGCGGACCCGGAGAGCCTGCGCGGCGTGCGGATGCTCACGGTCGGCGAGGTCCTCTCGGCCGAACTGGGCGCGAGCATGTACGAGTTGTCCGCCGAGGCGACCAACTTCTACGGCCCCACCGAGACCACCGTCTACTCCACGGCGAAGGTCCTGGACGGCTCCCCCGGCGTCCCGACCGTGGGTACACCGCTGTGGAACAACCGCGTGTACGTGCTCGATCGGCACCTGCGGCCCGTCCCACCGGGAGTCACCGGCGAGCTGTACATCGCGGGCCTCGGCCTGGCCCGCGGCTACCTGGGGCGCCCCGGCCTCACCTCGATGCGCTTCGTCGCCGACCCGCACGGGGCGCCGGGCACGCGGATGTACCGCACCGGGGACCTCGCCCGCTGGACCGCCGGGGGCGAACTCGAATGCCTGGGCCGCACCGACCACCAGGTGAAGCTGCGCGGCTACCGGATCGAGCTGGGCGAGATCGAGTCCGCGGCGGCGGCCCACCCGGGCGTGGAGCGGGCGGCCGTGCGTCTGCGCACCACCCCCGTCGGCGACCCGGCACTCGTCGCGTACGTCGTGCCGCGGGCGGACGGCACCGGCCGGGACACCCTTGAGGAGCGGCAGCTCGACGCCTGGCGGACCGTGTACGACGGCCTCTACCGGGACGCCCTGCCGGCGCACGGGACGGCGGTGGAGGACAGCTTCGCGATCTGGACCAGCGTGTACGACGGCGCCCCCATCCCGGAGCCGGAGATGGCCGAGTGGCGCGAGTCCACCGTGGACCGGATCCGCGGCCTCGCCCCGCGCAGGGTCCTGGAGATCGGCGCGGGCAACGGTCTGCTGCTGTCCCGGATCGCGCCGGACTGCGAGGAGTACCGCGCCACCGACGTCTCGGCCGACGTGGTGGAGCGGCTGCGGCGGCTCGTCGCCGAGCGCCCGGACCTCACGGGCCGGGTCCAGGTGAGCCGGCAGGCCGCGCATGAGCTCGACGGGCTTCCCGAGGGCCACTTCGACACCATCGTCCTCAACTCGGTGGTGCAGTACTTCCCCAGTGCCCGGTACCTCACCGGCGTCCTGGAGGCCCTCGTCCGGCGCCTCGCCCCCGGCGGCGTCGTCTTCGTCGGCGACGTGCGCAACGTGCGGCTGCTGCCCACCCTGCGCGCCGCCGTCCGGACGCGCCGGGGCGGCGACCCGGGGGCGATCGCGGCCCAGGTGGCCCAGGACCTGGAGCAGGAGCGCGAACTCCTCGTCGATCCCGACTACTTCACTTCTCTGCCCCTCGCGCTGCCCGGGGTCGGGGGCGTCGACGTCCAGCTGCGCCGCGGCCGGGCGCACAACGAGCTGACCCGCCACCGCTACGACGCGTTCCTGTACACCGAAGGTACGGGTGTCCGGAACCTGGCCGGTGCCGAGGGCGTCACCTGGGACTCGCTCGGCTCGCTCGCGTCCCTGCGCGAACGGCTCACGGGCCGCCTCCCCGGCGAGCTGCGCGTGACCGGCGTCCCCAACGCCCGGCTGGCGGACGAGGCGGCTGCCCTGCACGCGGTGCACCCGGACCGGGGCGCGCCGGTTCCCGCCGGGGCCGCGGTCGACCCGGAGGACGTGCACGCCCTCGCCGAGAGCCTCGGCTGCCGCGCTGCCGTCACGTGGTCGGGGGCGGGCGACGAGCACCAGTTCGACGTGGTCTTCGTCCCCTCCGACGCCCGCCGGGTGACCGGTGCGTACCGGCCCCGGGCGCCCCACCCCGACGCGCCGGACGGCCTCGACGGGCTCGACGGGCTCACCAACGATCCCGGGCGCAGGCAGCGCGCGACGGAGCTCGCCGCGTCCGTGCGGGCGGCCCTCGCCGAATCCTTGCCCTCCTACATGGTCCCGTCGGGCATCGAGGTGCTCGACGCCCTGCCGCTCACCCCGAACGGCAAGCTCGACCTCGACGCGCTGCCCGACCCCGCCCTGCCGGGCTCCGGCACCGGACGCGGGCCGCGCACCCCGCGGGAGACGGCGCTGTGCGAGATGTTCGCCGAGATCCTCGGGCGGCCGAAGGTGTCGGTGGACGACGACTTCTTCGCGCTCGGCGGTCATTCGCTGCTCGCCACGCGGCTCGTCAGCCGGGTGCGCGCCCGCCTCGGCCTCGACCTGCGCATCCCCGACGTGTTCGACGCGCCCACGGTCGCCGAGCTGGCCGAGCGGCTCGGCCGGGCCAGGCCGGCGCGGCCGGCCCTCCGGCCCGTACGGCGCCCGGACGCCGCATCCCCCCGCCCCGAGAGCACTCCCGAGAGCACCCCGAAGGCGACGCAGTCGTGACCACGCATACCTTTCCTTCCCTGTTCGCGGCCGTCGCGGCGGCCCATCCGGACGCCGCGGCCGTACGGGTCGCCGACACCTCCGTCGGCTACGCGGAGCTCGACCGCGTCTCCAGCCGTCTGGCCCACCGGCTGATCGCGTGCGGCGCGGGCCCCGAGACGGTGGTCGCCGTCGAACTCCCGCGCTCCGTGCGGTGGGTGCAGACGGTGCTCGCGGTCCTCAAGGCCGGCGCCTGCTACCTGCCGGTGGACCCCACGCACCCCCCGGAGCGGATCGCGGCGATCCGCTCGTCCGCCCGCCCCGCCCTGACCATCCGGGAGGGAACGGAGGGAACGGAGGGAACGGAGGGAACGGAGGGAACGGCGGGAACGGAGGGAACGGCGGGAACGGCACCGGACGTGCTCATGATCGACCTCGACGCGGACGACGCGGACATCGCCCCGGGGCTTCCCGAGACCGCGCCGACCGACGCGGAGCGGCGTGCTCCGCTGCTTCCCGAGCACCCCGCGTACGTCATCCACACCTCGGGCTCCACGGGCACGCCCAAGGGGGTCCAGGTCACGCACACGGGCCTCGCCGCTCTGCTGTCCACCGCGACCGAGCGCCAGGGCATCGGCCCGGGCAGCCGGGTGCTGCAGGGCGTCTCACCCCACTTCGACGTCAGCCTCGGCGACCTCGTCACGGGCCTGCTCAGCGGCGCCACCCTCGTCCTGCCCGAGTCCGGCGGACAGCCCGTCGGGGCCGAACTCCTCGATCTGCTCCGGGACCACGCCGTCACCCACCTGGCCACCACACCCGGCGTCCTCAGCACGCTCGTAGCCAACCGGATACCCGGCCCCCTCACCCTGACCATCGGCGGGGAGGCGCTCTCCGCCGAGCTGCTCGCCCTGTGGTCGGCACACCACCGGGTCCTCATGGCGTACGGGCCCACCGAGGCGACGGTCCAGGTCACCCTGAGCGCCGCCGGGGACGCGCCCGTCCCCTCCCTGGGCCGCCCCGGCGACGGCGTCCGCGCCTATGTGCTCGACGCGGCGCTGCGCCCCATCGCGGACGGCGGCACCGGGGAGCTGTACCTCGCCGGTCCCTGCCTGGCCCGGGGCTATCTCGGCGCCGCCGCGGCGACCGCCGAGCGGTTCGTCGCGGATCCCTTCGGTCCCGCCGGGACCCGCATGTACCGCTCGGGCGACCTGGTGCGGACGCTGCCGGACGGGGCGACGCTCCAGTTCATGGGAAGGACCGACGACCAGGTCAAGATCCGCGGCCACCGCATCGAGCCCGCCGAGGTGGAGGCGGTCCTCGCCGCGCACCCGGCGGTGCGCCAGGTGTGCGTGGTGGCGCGCCCGGCGGCCCCGGGGCACCGACAGCTGGTCGCGTACACGGTGCCGGCCGGCCCGGCCGGTCCCCCCGTGGCCGAGCTGCGGGAGTTCATGCGTGACCGGCTGCCCGCCTCCATGGTGCCGAGCGCGTTCGTGGAGCTGCCCGCGTTCCCGCTGACCTCCCATGGGAAGGTGGACCGCGCCGCGCTGCCGGAGCCCGCCGCCCACCGGACCACGCCGCCCGTGCCGCCGCGCGACGAGGCCGAGAAGCGGATGGCCGCGCTGTGGACGGAGGTCCTCGGCGGCGTCGAGTTCGGCGTCGACGACGACTTCCTCGAACTCGGCGGCCACTCGCTCCAGGCCGCACAGATCGTCTCCCGCACCCGCGAGGCGTACGGCGTGGACGTCCCGGTCCGCGGCCTGTTCGACCACCCGACCGTACGCGCCTTCACGGAGTACGTCGCGAGCGCGGGCGGCACCGCCGTCCCCGTCCTCGCCCCCGCCGCCGGCGAGCCCGAACTCTCCTTCGCGCAGCGGCGCCTGTGGTTCCTGGACCAGGTCGTCACCGACCCCGCGCTCTACAACGTGCAGGCGCTGTGGCGCATCGGCGGAGACCTGGACGCCGCCGCCCTGGAGCGCGCCATCGGCGAGGTGTGGCGCCGCCACGACGTGCTGCGCAGCACCTTCGTGAACGAAGGCGGCCTGCCGCGCGTGGTCGTCGGCGCCCCCGGTGACCTGCCGCTGACGCTCACGGACCTGTCGGACGTCGCTCCCGAGCGGGCCGAAGCCGAGGTGCGGGCGGTGGCCCGGCGCTGCGCGGAGGAACCGTTCGACCTCGCCCGCGGCCCGCTGATGCGCGCCCGGCTGATCCGTACGGACGCCACGACGCACCACCTGGCCGTGACGTTCCACCACATCGTCGTGGACGGCTGGTCCATGAACGTGTTCTGGGCGGAGGTCTCCGCCCTCTACGACGGCCTGACCCGGGGGCGTCCGGTCACGCTGCCCGAGCTGCCCGTCCAATACGGCGACTACGCGGCGTGGCAGCGCGCGTGGCTGGACGAGGCCGAGAGCGCCCGGCACCTCGCCTACTGGCGCGAGCAGCTGGACGGGGCACCGGACTCGCTCGACCTGCCCACGGACCGGCCGCGGCCCAAGGCCCTTTCCGGGCGGGGCGCGCAGGTGGACTTCACCGTCCCGGTCGCCGTGGCCGACGAGCTGCGCGCGCTGGGACGCGCCCACGGTGCGAGCCTGTTCATGGTGCTGCTCGCCGGGTTCGACGCGCTGCTCGGCAAGCACAGCGCGAGCAGCGACATCGTGACGGGCTCGCCCATCTCGGGCCGTGTGCGTCCCGAGCTCGACGGACTCATCGGCTTCTTCGTGAACACGGTCCCGCTGCGACTGCGCTGGTCCGGCGACCTGCGCTTCACCGAGCTGCTGCGGCAGGCCCGCGAGGTCACCCTGGACGCCTACGCGCACGAGGCGTACCCCTTCGAGCACGTCGTGGCGGAGCTGACCGGCGAGCGCGACCTCAGCCGCAACCCGGTCTTCCAGGTGTGGTTCGACGTCGACAGCGTCGCCGAGCCGACGCTCCCCGGCCGGCTGGAGTGCGCCCCGGTGCCGATACCGGCGCGGGAGGCCCGCTTCGACCTGGAGATGTACCTGGAGGACCGCGACGGCCTGCTGTCGGGACGGCTCGTGCACAGCACGGACCTGTACACCCCAGAGACCGCCGAGAGCCTCGTACGGCAGTTCCTGCGGCTGCTCGCCTGTATCGCCGAGGACGCCGACCGGCCGCTGTCGGAGCTGTCGGCCCTGGACGACCGTGACCGCGAGACCCTTCTGGTGGAGTGGAACCGGGACACGGCCGCGGTGCGCACCGGCGGCAGCATCGTCGACACGTTCACCGATCAGCTGGCCCGTACCCCCGACCGCACGGCCCTGGCGGACAGCGGCGGGTCCCTGACCTACGCCGAGCTGGAGGCCCGGGCCAACCAGGTCGCGCATACCCTGCGGGCCGGGGGGTGCGTCCCCGAGCAGGTGATCGGCGTCTGCATGCCCCGCGGCGTGGACGTGTTCGTGGTGATGCTCGGCATCATGAAGGCGGGCTGCGTCTACCTGCCGCTCGATCCGATCCATCCCGCCGAGCGGCTCCGTCACATGCTGGAGGACGCCGGCGCGGGCCTCGTCGTGTACGGGTCGAGTCTGGCGGGGTGCGTCGCCGGCGGGCCCGCGGAGCTGGTCGAGGCCGCGGAGCTGCTGGCCCGGGCCGGCGGGGCGCCGACGGGCCGGCCTGAGCGGCGGGCCCTCCCCGCCCATCTGTCGCACGTGCTGTTCACCTCCGGCTCGACCGGCCGCCCCAAGGGCATCGGCCTGTGCGACAGCACGCTGGAGAACCTCGTCGGCTGGAAGCTGGCGGACGGGCTCGGGCCCCGGAGGGTCGCCCAGCTGTCGTCCCTGGGGTTCGACGTCGCCCTCCAGGAGTTCTACGTGGCGCTCGCGGCGGGCGGCACGCTCACCGTGATCGAGGACTCCACGCGGGAGGACCTCGACCTGCTGCTCGACGCGCTCGCCGAGCACCGGATCCAGCGCATGTACTCCTCCCCGTCCATGCTCCAGCAGCTCGCCGCGACCTGGGCGCGCCGGGCGGACCGGGAGGCGCTGCCGCTGGCCCTGACGGAGGTGATCGTCGGCGGCGAGGCGCTCCGGCTGACCGCGGAGATCCGCGCGTTCCTGGCGGCGCTCGACGGGGCGGTCCTGGAGAACCAGTACGGGCCTGCCGAGACGCACGCCGTCACCCGCCTCACGCTGCGCGGCGACCCGGAGTCGTGGCCGGCCCGCCCGGCGATCGGCACGCCGCTGCCCAATGTGGCGGTGTACGTCCTGGACGACCGGCTGCGTCCCGTCCCGGTCGGGGTCCGCGGCGAGGTCTACCTGCGCAGCGCCGCGCTGGCCCGGGGCTACGTCGGGCGTCCCGGCCTGACCGCCTCCCGCTACGTCGCCGACCCGTTCGGCGGCGAGCCGGGCAGCCGGATGTACCGGACCGGTGACGTGGCCCGGTGGACGGCGGACGGGCGGCTCGAGTTCGCCGGCCGCACCGACGACCAGGTGAAGATCCGCGGCTTCCGCATCGAGCCGGCCGAGGTGGAGGTCGTCGTCAGCACCCATCCGCGGGTGCAGAACGCGGCCGTCCTCGTCCACCCGGGGCCGGGCGGCGGGCTCCAGCTCACCGCGTACGTCGTGCCGGTGGCGGGCGCCGGGGCCCCGGCGCCGCAGGAGCTCAGGGACTTCCTGCGGCGGCTGCTGCCGGACTACATGATCCCGGTGTCGTACGTGCCCCTGGCCGAGCTGCCCCTGAACCCCAACGGCAAGGTGGACCGGCGGGCCCTGCCCGAGCCCGGCGCGGCACACGGCGGGAGCGCCGAGCCGGAGGCTTTCGGTTCCCCGCAGGAGGAGATCATCGCGGGGATCTGGGCCCGGGTCCTCGCCCGCGGGGCGGTCGGACCGCACGAGAACTTCTTCGACTTGGGCGGGCATTCGCTCTTCGCCACCCAGGTGGTGTCCCGGGTGCGGGAGGCCTTCGCCATCGCGCTGCCCGTCCGCGCCCTCTTCGAGAACCCGACCGTCGCCCTGCTCGCACGGAAGGTCGAGGAGGTGATCACGGCGGAGGTGCTGGGCATGACCGAGCAGGAGCTGGCGCGCCACACCGCGGCCGGCGACGGACCGGCCGGCACAGCCCCCGCCCCGTGACCCCCTTCCCCTTTCCGCGCAGACCCGCACGCCATGTCCCCCATCGGAAGCAGGTTCAGCATGTCGTCTGGCGCTCCTCCCGGATGCGTCGTCATCAAGATCGGTACGTCCTCCCTCATGTCGGAAGGGCTGCCCGACCGGGTCAAACTGGACGCCCTCGCCGACGCCGTGGTGCGGCTGCGCGCCGGCGGCGTGCGGCCGGTGCTCCTCGGGTCCGGGGCCATCGCCGCCGGTGACGCGCTGCTCAAGGGCGCCGGCGGGCCGTCGGCGCACGGACGCCAACTGGCCGCCGCGGTCGGCCAGGGAGTGCTCTTCGACGGGTTCCGCCGGGCCCTGTCCGCACGTGGACTCGTCGCGGCGCAGATCCTTTTGACGCCGCTCGACCTGACGCTCCCCGAGCACCGCGACAGCGCCCGGACCGTGGTCGAGGAGGGCCTGGCCCACGGACTCGTACCGATCGTGAACGAGAACGACGCCGTCATGGTCCGCAACAACGACGTGCTCGCGGCGCTCCTCGCCGCGTCGCTCGGCGCCGCCCGGCTGCTCCTGCTGACGGACGTGCCCGGCCTGTTCGAGAGCGACCCGCGGCGCGACGCCGCCGCCCGGCTCATCCCGGAGGTGCCGGCCATGACCCCGGAGGTGGAGCGCCTCGCCGGGCTGACCGCGCGGGGGCTCGGCACCGGAGGGATGTCCGCGAAGCTGTGCGCGGCGTGGATCGCCTCCCTGGCCGGGGTGCCCACTGTCATCGCGGGCGCCAACAGCCCGGACATCGTGGAGCGCGCGATGGCCGGAGAGTCCGTCGGCACGCTCGTTCACCCGCGCACGCCGGGCAAGGAGCCCGACCTCGGCCGGCTATGGCGGTCCCTGGGCACGCCGCCCGCGGGCCGGCTCGTGTGCCGCCCCGAGGCGGTCGCCGTCGTCCACGACGGCGGCCCGCTGACGGCCGGGCACTGCCTCGCCGGCGAGGGCGGCTTCGCGGCGGACGCCGTGGTCGACGTGACCGTGCCCGGTCACGGCGTCATCGCCCGCGGCCGCACCCGGGCGGACCACGCCGCCGTCTCGGGCGGGCACCACCCCGCCGGGACGCCCGTCATCCCCCCCTTCGACTACGTCAGTTTTCTGGAGGCATGAAATGTCCGTCGTACCCGTGCGTGAGATCTGCCGTCGTGCCTACGAGGCGTCACTCGTCGTGAAGGAGCTGACGACCGAGGTCAAGGACCGGGTGCTCGCGGAGATGGCCGACGCCATCGACGCGGCCGCGGCCCGGCTGCAGGAGGCCAACGCGCTCGATGTCGCCGCCGCCCGCGAAGCCGGCACCTCGGCGACCCTGATCGACCGCCTGACCCTCACCGACAAGCGCATCGCCGGCATGACGAAGGCGATCCGCACGATCGTCGACCTGCCCGACCCGGTCGGCTCGGTGGTGCAGGGCTGGACCCGCCCCAACGGCCTCCAGATCCAGCAGGTCCGCGAGCCCCTCGGCGTCGTCGCCGTCATCTACGAGGCGCGGCCCAACGTCACCGCCGATGTCGCGGCCCTCTGCCTGAAGACGGGCAACGCGGCGGTGCTGCGCGGCTCCTCGATCGCGCAGCACACCAACGCCGCCATCGCCGACGTCCTCACCGAGGTCCTGCGGCGCCAGGAGGACGTCCCCGACGACGCGGTGCAGCTCATCCGCGACACCTCGCGCGAGGCGGCCCTGGAGCTGCTGCGCGCCGACGAGTACGTCGACCTGCTGGTGCCCCGCGGCGGCCCCGGCTTGATCAAGACCGTCCAGGAGAACGCGACGGTGCCGACCGTCATCGACGGCGACGGCAACTGCCACGTCTACGTGGACGCGACGGCCGACCCGGCCATGGCGACCGACATCGTGATCAACGGCAAGACGTCCCGTCCCAGCGTCTGCAACGCCGTGGAGACACTCCTCGTCCACGCCGACCTGGCGGCGGACTGGTTGCCCAAGACCCTCGACGCGCTCCAGGGCCTCGGCGTCGAGATCCGCGGCGACGCCCGCACCCGCGAGGTGTGGCCCGCCGCCATCGAGGCGCAGGACGCCGACTGGGAGACGGAGTACCTGGACCTGGTGCTGGCGGTGAAGGTCGTCGATGGCCTCGACGAGGCCCTGGCGCACATCAACCGCTACGGCACGCGGAACGCCGAGGGCATCGTGGCGCAGGACATCACGGTGGCCCGGCGCTTCGCCCGGGCGATCGACTCCGGCAGCGTCTTCGTGAACACGTCGACCCGGTACTCCGACGGCGGCGAGTTCGGCTACGGCGTCGAGATCGGCGTCTCCACCCAGAAGCTGCACGCCCGCGGCCCCATGGGCCTGGAGTCGCTGACCTGCGTCAAGAACGTCGTCTGGGGAAACGGGCAGGTCCGTGTTCTCTGAGACCCCGCTGCGCCCGCCCCGCCACTCCAGCCTCCTCGACGGGATCTCGGAGGCGTCGTCGATCCGGCTCAACAACCAGATCTACGAACTCAAGGAAGCCGGCCGGGACATCGTCACGCTCTCCCTGGGCGAGGCGTTCTTCGACATCCCGCTGCCGTCCTTCGAGGGTCTGCCCGCCCAGCAGATCCACCACTACTCGCACTCCCGCGGGGTGCCGCTGCTGCGCGAGAAGCTTGCCCGGTACCAGCGGGAGATCTCCGCCGCGCCGGTCGACCCGGCCGAAGAGATCCTGGTGACCGTCGGTTCCAAGGCGGCCATCTTCATGGTGCTCACAACCCTGCTCGAACCGGGCGACGAGGTGATCATCCCGGAGCCGCTGTGGGTGAGCTACCCCGACCAGGTGCGCCTCGCCCGCGGCGTGCCGGTGATGACGCCGTGGTTCGAGTCCGTGGAGGAGCTCGGCGCCCGCGTCACGCCGCGCACCAAGGCGATCATCGTCAACAATCCGCACAACCCGACCGGCCGCCGCCTCGGCGCCGACCAGTTGCGGGTCCTGCACCAGCTGGCCGACCGGCACGGCCTGTTCCTCATCGCCGACGAGGCCTACCACGAGTTCGTGCCCGCCGGTGAGCGGTTCGTCTCGGCCCTCGAGCATGACCCGGACAAGCGCCACACCGTCGTGTGCAACTCGATGTCGAAGAACTACGGGATCTCGGGCTGGCGGATCGGCTACCTGGTGGCCGGAGCGCCCCTGCTCGCCCAGGTCATCAAGGTCCAGCAGCACCTGGTGACCTGCGCGCCGACCATCCTGAGCCACTGGCTGGCGAAGCACTTCGAGGCCGTCCTGGAGCACACCAGGCCGCAGATCCGGCGCGTGGTGGAGACCCGCAACCGCATGGCCCGGCTCCTCGCGGACCGGGGCGTCGAGTGCCTCGAAGGGGACTCCACCTTCTATCTGTTCGCCTCGCTCGGCGCCTCGCGGCTGGACTCCGAGGAGTTCGCGTACGAGTTGCTGGTACGGCACGGGGTCGGCGTGGTGCCGGGCGCGGGCTACGGCGCCTCCTGCGACCGGTTCGTCCGGATCGCGGTCGGCGCGGAGAGCGAGGAGCGGCTGGTCCGCGGGATCTCGGCGGTCGCCACCCTGATCGAGGAGACCCGGTGAGCGGGACGGACCGCCCCGTGCTCGCGTTCATCGGCTGCGGCCGGATCACCCGCGCCCTGGTGCGGGGGCTGGTCGCCGCCGGGCACACCGCGCACGCGATGCGCGGTGTGTCCCGCAGCGGGGCCGGCGCCCTGGCGCTGAGCCGCCAGTTCGGCCTCACCGCGGCGGACGGGAACGCCGCCGCGGTGCGGGGCGCCGACATCGTGGTGCTCGCCGTGCACCCGCACGAGACCCGGGAGGCGCTCGCCGCCCTGTCCGGCCTGCTCGGCCCGGAGCAGACCCTGCTGTCGCTCGTGGCCTCGTGGCGGACGGAGGCCGTGGCGGCGGCGCTGCCCGGGGTGCCGGTGGTGCGGGCCGTGCCGAACGTGGGGGTGGCGGTGCGCGCCGGAGCGACCGTCCTCTCGGCCGGCCCCCGCGCCGACGCGGCCCGGCTGGCGGCCGTGGAGCGCCTGTTCAGGCCGCTGGGAGAGACCTTCGTCGTCGAGGAGGACCTCCTCGAGGCGGTGAGCGCGGTCTCCGGAGCGGGCCCGGCACTGGTCGCGCACTTCGCGCGGTCGCTCGCGGAGGCGGGCCGGGCCGAGGGCCTCGACGCCCGGACGGCCGCGGTCCTCGCCGCCCACGCGGTTCGCGGCACCGGCGCGCTCCTGGCGCAGGAGGCGGTGACCGTGGACGCGGTCATCGACTCCGTCGCCTCGCCGGGCGGCATGACGGAGGCCGCGCTGCGCGTGCTCGACGAGGACGAGGTGCCGGCCGCGGTGCGGCGGGCCGTGGACGCGGCGGTGGACCTGTCGATGAAACGGCTGGCCCGTGCCTGACCGGAGAACACCGTCGGAGCGTGTGGTGTCCCTCGTGCACCGGCTGCGCGTATCGCTCACCGCCACCGTGTGCTGTGCCTCGTGCATGGCTTCCCTGGCACGGGGACACACACCCGGCCCCCACGACGACCCAAGGTCTTCGCGACCCTCGGGGCGGCTGTAGGCGTGCGTCGAAAGGTGGCACGCAGCGCCCATGGCGCCCGCAACGCACATTGATCTTGAGCCCGATTTGCCTCACGCAAGCCGTGACCTGAAGTTTTCTTTAACGTGTTCTCCATTGACATGGTTGCGATGACGCACCACGTGGATCGTGACGCTCATTTGACGCTCGTCGGGCTGGTTTCTTGACGGTGCATCAACAGTAGGAAGTCACCCCCGGGCCGGGCTGCGTGCCAGCTCGGGGAGGCGGCTTTCTGCATGCCGTGGAGGGCCGGATGGCGACGCTATAGGGGCGTTGGCCTACCTCCTCCCGCGCACACGCTGGGGGCATCTGCTGGTGAGAGCGTGCGGTGGGTGCATGCACCGCTGGTCCCCGTTGAACGACCGCCAGCGAGAGCTCCTGCGGCGGCTGGATGCCGGCGAGGAGCCTGGCGTGGCGTCGGCTGAACGGCTGTCCGCGTACGCGTTGCGCGATCGAGGGCTGCTGGTCGTCGTACGCCGCGGCGGGGCCGTGCAGACCGAGGTCACCGGTGCCGCGAAGTTCTACCTGGAACACGGTCACCATCCGGAGGATCCGCGGAATACCGCCAGGCCCCAGGAGGTCGCCAAGAAGACTCCTACACTGCACTCGGAGCGGCCTGTGGCGCGGGCGTGGCGCACCGGGATGCGGCGCCCATCCCCGTGCCCGCCCAGCTCCGTGTCTTGCACCCGGTGGTGGCTGCTCTCAAGGAAGACCAGTGCCAACTCGCCGTGCCCGCGGCTCTTCGGAACAGAGCTCTGCGCCTGCTCCAGGCGCTGTGCGCGGAAGCGGTGAAGCGCGGTCACACGGTGCGGGAGAACCGGTGGTTGAGAACTACCGGAGTCGGCCCCATGCGTACGGAGGCACGTACCGCCCTCTCGTCTCTCCCGGCGTGAGGAGGAGCTGGACTTGGGCGTCGGCGACTTCACGTACATGGTGACGATCAAGCAGGAGTTTGTGCAGTCCGCGGATCCGGAGCGGGCGCAGAGTCTGATGATCGAGCTTCGCTACAGCCGCGCGGGCCGCCAGGGGAAGTGGGCGGACCGGAAGCGGTGGAGGCTGGAGGACGTTCTCGGCAGGATTCTGCAGGAGGTGGAGGTACGCGCAGGGGAGGGCGCCCAGCGCGGGATCGATGAGGGGCGGGCCAGGGAGGACCGGAAGGTCCGATGGCAGGCGGCGATGGACTCGGCGCGGGACCAGGCGATGCAGGCTCAGCTCGCCACTGTGTTGCGTGGGCAGGCGAAGGACTGTCCTTCACGTAGAGCACGCCAGTGGGGCGTAGGACGCGGGAGATCTCTTGGAAGAGAGCGACGAGGTCGGTGGAGCAGATGGCCGATTCGAGAAGGTACGCGGCGTCGAAGCAGCGGTCGGGGAACGGCAGCCGATGGTGATCGGCCACGCAGACCCGGACACGGTCGCCCAGCTTGTGGGTCTTGCCGCTCGCCGGACCGTGCTAGCCACATCCTCCGGGCCGGAGGACAGTTGACGACTCAAGCTGCGGCAGCCTCCACCGCAGGAAACGGCGGCGGCGTCAGGCTCCGAGATAGGTCGTGGCGCCAGAGACGACGGTGCCGATGAGGAGTGCGCAGGTCGCGGCGGCATAGCCGCCGGACCACGGCCGGGGGGAATGGCGAGGGGAACGGGAGCGCAGCAGGGCATCTGCCGCGTGACCCGTGGTCAAGGGGATCAGCAGGGTCTTCAGCTCGTCCATGCCGAGGTGGAGCGTGCGGTCGGTTGCCAGTGCGCCGAGGACGGTGCCCAGGACGGATGCCGCGGCGACCGGCGCCGAGAAGGACAGGCGGGGTCGGTGGTCTCGGGGAGCGCGCTTGCGGGCGGCTCTGGCCGCCACCACCAGGAAGGCGGCGGTAATGATGCATGCGGATGTGATCGCGGCGAGTCCGGCGGTCTTCCAGGTGTCAGGGGACACGTCTACGTCCAATCTTGCGGAGGGAGGGAGGGAGGGAGGGAGGGAGGGAGGGAGGGAGGGAGGGAGGGAGGGAGGGAGGGAGGCTCGCAGTACCGAGCGATAGATAAAAAAAAACAACCATCGATCGATCGAGGGATAGAGGGGGGGTG
>NZ_JBHJTK010000010.1:0-48425 GCF_042267665.1 Streptomyces sp. NPDC056224 | reverse complement strand
TTTGCTGCCTTTGGGTGCTGGTGGGGGGGGGGGGGGTGGTTGCGGGGGGTGGGCGCGGGGGGGCGGGGGCCCGCGGGGGGGGGGCCCCCGGACCGGGGTCTACCTGTGTGGCAGGGGATCGTTCATCGACGAGCCCCTGCTACCTGAAGGTGTCCCAGCAGTCCTCCTGTACGGAGGAGAAGCCCATGAAGACGCTGAACGCTGAGAACAGTGCGCCTCCGTAGTACATGCCGGTCCTCCACCAGATGCGGCGCGGGGTGTTCCGCAGTGCCTTGAGCAGGTTGTACAGGCGGTTGAAGCCGACCGACCGGATGATGCGAACCGCCTGTCGGATCTTGGCCGCCTTCATCAGCCAGCCGACACCGCCCGCCCACATGGCGAGCTCGAGGATGGCGTAGACGCACTTGGCGATCTTCCACCAGGTGCTTTCCGACCACCACCACTTGCCGCCCAGGTCGTACATGGTGATGGGGTCGGCTGGGTAGCCGTAGGCGTTGGCGCCGCCGCTGTCGACCGAGTCGGACTGGAGGAACCGTCCGGTCTTCGGGTCGTACGCCCGGGCGCCCATCAGGGTCAGCCCGGACAGGGTGTCGCCGGAACGCTGCTGGCTGCCCAGCCAGTCGTAGCGCGCCGACGGTGTGCTGGCACGCGTGTTGCCGTACTCGTCGGTGTCGAGGAGCGTCGGCGCGACGGAGGTGTCCAGCGGCAGCTGCAGGGCCACGTCGCCGTGGATGTCGGTGAGCTGGAGCACCGTGTTGCCGGTCTTGCTGGTGGTGGCCGCCAGGCCGCCGCCGATGGAGTCGACGTTACGGGTGACCGTTCCGGTGGCGGAGTTCTCCACGACCCAGCTCGGCCTGTCGCAGCCGCAGTCGTAGTGGTTGGTCTTCGACTGGGTCTGGGTCCAGGTGCTGCCGCCGCCGGACTCGACGATCCAGGAGCGGATGCGCATGGAGCCGTCGATCTTCCAGGTCTGGCGCTGGCCGCCCACCGTCTCCTGCTGGATCCGGTCGTTGGTGAAGTAGCCGAGGGTCACGTTGCCGGGCTTGGCAGTGGTGCGGCCGAAGGCGTCGTAGGTGTACCCGGCGCCGTTCAGGCGGTCGGCACTGTCGTAGGTGGACGTGGTGGTCGTGCCGCCGGTGGTCGGGCAGTCCAGCCCGGGAGTGCCGGTGGCAGTGACCAGGGACGTGCGGTTGGACCGCTTGTCGAAGGCGTAGTCGCGCTTGGTGCAGACCGTCTCGGCGGTGTCGGCCACCGAGGTGAGCCGGCCGATCGCGTCGTAGCCGTAGGCCTGCCCCGAGTTCTGCGCGTCCGTGGTCACCTGTCCGTGGATGGAGCGGGTGGTGATGTCGGATTGCACGATCACGCTGTCGCTGTCACGCGTGTACGTCCGCTCGACGGGGGTGCCGTTCGGGTCGTAGGCCTGCTTGAGGGAATAGCCGCCGGGCAGCTTCTCCCCGACGAGCGCGCCGTCCGGGTCGTACGACGCCGTGAACGTTCCGGCCACGGAGTCGACGGCCTTGGTGACGAGACCGCGGGGCTCGACCGCGTGGTCGTAGCTGTAGGTCACCGTGGAGGGCACGTTGTTGCCCGACTTGACCTTCCGGCCGAGCAGGTCGTACTCCGTGGTGGTCACGCCACCATCGGCGTCGGTGTACGAGATGGGGCGTCCCAGCTTGTCGTACACCGTGGTCAGCGTGCCGCCGGTGGGCGAGACGGACTTGGTCTCACGACCGGTGACCGCGTCGTACTCCGCGGTCGTCTCGGGCGTGGCCTGCCCGATGCCACCGGTGGTCTTCACCGACGAGATGCGGCCGGCGGCGTCCGTGGTCGTGATGGTGGTACGCGTCGACGCGCCCGCCGTCTCGGTGGCCTTGGACGAGATGCCCCACCAGTCGTACTCGAAGGTCTTCACCGGCAGGGAAGCCGGGTTGGACCCGCCCCCGGTGATATTGCCGGCCGGGCCGGTGGAGCAGATCAGGTCGGCCCACTCCGGGTGGCCGGCGCAGGCACCGGTACCGGTCGCCGTCCAGTAGGAGGTCACCTTGGTCGTGGCGTCGGTGGCGGTGCCCCCGGGCTGGATCACCTTGGTGACGCGGCCCTGGGCGTCGTATTCGGTGGTGGTGGTGAGGGCCAGGCCCGCCGGATCCTCGATCGTCTTCACCGGCAGGCCCTTGGCCCAGTCGTAGACGGTCTCGACGGTCCGCTGCTCGCCTTGGACGCCCGGGTGCTCGCGCACCTGCGCGCCGGTGATCACGTGCGTGACCTGGTCCTTCACGACGGCGCTGCCGTCGGTGGGGCGGCCCTCGTCGTACGAAGTGACTCTCCAGGCGCGCGCGGTCACCGGGGTGCCCGCGGTCGCCAGGGTGGTGGCGCCCGACTTGAGGTCGGCCGTCAGATCCACCCGGCGCAGCGGTCCGAGCTGTTCCAGCTCGCGGGTGCCGCGGGCGTCGAAGACCGTGCGGGTCGAGAGGAGCTCGGCGCGCTCCGCCTCCGGCAGCGCGGCGATGCCGAGGCCGGTGCGGGTGGCGACCGCGGTCGCCGAGGTGCCGATGGCCGTGTCGCGGTTGGCGGGGGTCAGTTCGCGGACCGTGTTGCCGAACCGGTCGTACTCGGTGGTCGTGATGTGACCGCTGGGCTCGGCCTTGTCGACGGTGCGGCCCGAGGTGTTCATGTAGTGGAGCGTGGCTCGGGTGTAGGCGCCCGAGGTGAGCGAGGCGCCCGCGTTCGCCGAGGGAACGGAGTCGGCGGGGAAGATCGCCGTCGCGTCGACCGGTACGTCGGTCTGGCCCCAGCGCTTCACGTCGGCGGCGCCCAGCTGGAACGGCGCGGTAGCGCCGGACAGCGGCACGTCGTAGACCAGGGTGGTCACGGCGTCGCCCTCGATGACATCGGCGGTGCCCTGCTTCAGGCCGGGGCGGGAGACGTTGAGGAGCATGCCGTCACCGGCAGCGCTGCTGGACCCCGCCTTGCCGTAGCCAAAGTTCCACGCCAGCTCGCCCGGCGGCGTGTACTTGATGACGCGGCCCGCGCTGTCGTACTCGTACGCGGTCTTCACGGCCGGGGAGATCTGGGTGTCCCAGGTCTCGCGCAGGCGACCGCTGGTGTCATAGGCGTAGCTCTGCACGGTCGTGGCCGTCGCGTTCGCGGCACCGGGCGCCGTCGACCAGAGCTTGATCTCCTTCACCTGGTTGGCGAAGTCACCGAAGGTGCCACTGGTTGCAGTGGTCGCCGTCGCGTACACGTACTCCAGTACGCGGCAGCCATTGGTGGCGGGATTCGCCTTGCAGGCCGCGACGGTGGTGGCCGACGTGGGGGCGAAGATGCGGTCGGGGCGCGCCAGCATCTTGCCGCCGACGTTGACGGTCGAGGACTCGATGCTGGTGGTCGAGTCGCTCTGGCCGTCGTTCTTGGTGCTGCTGACCTGCCACGTGGTGGCCCCGGCCGGCTTGGTGAACTCCGTGGTGACACCCGCGGAGTCGGTCAGGGTGAAGGCGCTGCTGGTGCTGCCGGTCAGGCTGAGCATCTCCGAGCCGGGCTCGGGGATCCATCCGGTTTTGGCCGTGTTGGCGGTGAAGTGGATGGGGGTGCCGTCCGACATCACCACGTCGACCGCGGTGTCGGATACCTTCTGGAGGAAGGTGTAGTCCGAGTTGGTCAGTTCGGCGGGGGTGCCGGCGACCCAGTCCTTGCCGAAGATGGGCAGCTGGCCCTCCTGCACGGCACCGGGGGTGCGAGAGGAGGTGGAGCGCTCCACCGACAGTCCCTGGTTGGAGACGTCGGTCTCGGTGAGGGAGTAGTCGCCGGTCAGGAGGTTGACCGCGCCGGGGCCGACGGCCTGTGAGGCCGCGGCGTCGGCGTTGCGGTCCACCACGACGGTGAGCGGGTCGGTGCTGCCCGTGGCGCTGTTCGGGCCGGTGAAGTCGGCTTTGATCTGGACGCTGCCGTCAGGGTTGACGGTGTCCGTCGCGCTCCAGGTCAGCGCGGCATTCTTGCCGCCCGTCAGGGCGACGGGCCACGCGGTCAGCGCGGTGCCGCCCAGGGTGACGTCCCCGGCCGGGATCTGCACCCAGGCGTCGGCCTCCGAGCGGCGCCAGGAGAAGGACACGTTGTCGTACTTGGCCGCGTCGGCCTCCGCAACGAGCGGGAGGCGCCGCGCGGTCCGTGTGCCTTCGGCGGGCTGGACGAAGCCGCCCGGACCGGCGTGGAAGGCGTACTCGATCGGTTCGGACTTGTTGTCCGCCTTGTCGACCGCGCGGACCTGGAGGGTGTGGTTGCCGTTCTTGGGCGGGGTGACCGTGATGGCCTTCGCGCCCGCGGCGCCGTCGGTGGCGACCTTCGTCCAGGTCACGCCGTCCAGCGACCACTCGAGCCAGTTGTGGTCGGCCGCCGGCGGGGTGACGTTGAAGACACCCGGCTGGCCGGCGCCCCTGACCCAGGAGGTCGAGGGGTAGTCCGTCGAGGAGATGCCGGTGGGCGCGGAGGGGGCGGAGGTGTCGACCGTGAAGGTCTTCCAGGCCGACCAGCCCAGGTTGTAGTGGGCGCCGTCGTACGGGTTGGTGCGGAACTTGTAAGTCTTGCCGTTGGTCAGCACGCCGGAGGGCACGGTCACCGAGGCGACCTGGCCGGAGGGCACGTACGGGGAGACCAGAACGTTGCCGACCTGGGTGTTGGTGGCCGAGTCGAAGATCTGGAAGGTGCCGTTGACCTTGTCGCCGTTGGCGTCGACGAACGTGTCCCGCAACACCGGAGTGAGCGAGCTGACGACGTAGTCACCGCCGTAGGAGAAGAACGGCGCGCCAGCCTCCTGCTTGGTACCCGTGCGAGGCCGGTAGTTGTACGTGACGGTCAGCTTCGGCACGTTCGACGCCGCGTTCGCGGAGTTCACGCGCTTCCACGGGGCGGACACCGACTCGTCGGTGGCCCGCAGACCCATGTTGCCCGTGGCCGCCTTGGCCGAGGCCCACTCCTGCACCAGCGTAGTGACGTCGGCGTTGATCCAGCCGTCGGGCGCCGAGGTGCACGCGGGGTTGCCCTTGGTCTCCGTGGAGGTCGCCTTCTTCGCCGTCCAGGCCGGCTGCGCCGTCCAGCGCGAGGACGTGGAGGCAGCCCCGGCGGACCACACCTCCCACGACTGTGCGGCACAGGTGGTGTTGCCGGAGTGGAAGTTCCACAGGCTCAGGTCCGCGTCCATCACCAGCGCGTCGGAGATCGGCGCGGTGTTCCAGGAGATGAAGGAACGCGCGGTACGGAAGGTGCCGTCGCCGTTCTTCGTACCCGGGTTACCCAGGTCCAGCTCCGTGTCGGCGGACCAGTCGACCGTCTCGCCCTGCTGGACGTAGGTGTCGAGGACGCTGGAGAGCGCCGAGGTGGAAGGGTCCACCGTCACCGGGTACTTCGTCGCGGGGTCGGCCAGGAACTTCGCGTCCGGCGTGACCACCAGGTCGAGCGAGGAGCCCTTCTGGAACACCTTCAGGTCGACCTTGACCCGGCGGGTGTGCTCACCCGAGACCGGATCCACGGTGGCGTCCCACATCATGGGGGCCGGCATCACCGCGGTTTTCTTGTTCTTCTTGTCGGTGAAGAGAACGCTGCCGTCGGCCTGCTGCTTGGCCTCCAGGCCCTTGGCCTTCAGTGGCAGCGTATAGGAGAAGCCGTCCGCGGCGGGCTTCTTCTTGATCTCGACGAACTGCTCGAAGCCGGTACGGGTGGCCTCGATGACCACGTCCGCGCCCGGCACGGCCTCGGTGTACTCGGCCCGGGTGCCCTCGAGCTTCGGCGCGGGCAGGCCGCCCTTCCACTGGAGGGTGATCTGCTCGTCCCCCGTGCCGAGGGTGACCAGGTCGGTGGCCGGGGCTGCCTGCGCGGCCTTCAGCGAGTCGGTGGGCCCGGCGGACTTGCCCGCGAGCTTCAGGCCGTGGGGGTGGGACTTCGGCTGCACCGTGCCGGTGGAACCGGCGATCAGCTCCAGATCGACGTCACGCCACTGACCGGTGAGCGGGTCCTTGAAGCGGACCGGACCGGCGGTGATGTCGGAGGTGAGCGAACCGTCCTTGTTCACCCACGTGGTGGACGTCTCCGTACGCGCGGACAATGCCTCGACGCGCTTGCCCGACAGGCGTGCGGCGATACGGGCGGAGGGAATGTCTGCCGCGGTGGTGGGCGTGGAGCCCTGGCCTACCGCGCCCTGGGACTGGTTCCCCGCGGCGAGGGCACTCTGTGACCCGTACAGGACGGACGCCGACATAACGACGGCAAGACCCGCCGCTATGGACGGGATGCCTCTCCTTGCGCGCGGCCACAGCCGGCCGCGGTCACGGGCCAAGCCCGGGAAGGGGGTGTTCACATGTCTCCTTGCAAGGGCCCGCAGGGCCCGTGTGACAGGTCAAGACGTGAGGAACCAGAAGTGGAACCTGACTTCGCGTTTTGCGTGCGCGAAGTGGAACTTAACCCAAAGAGGCTGGAGACAAATCTGCCCGTATCGCGTATCCCATGATCGGAATCAGGCATTCCGGAACCATTCGGCCATGTGATCTACGCCACCACAGCAGGGCGCTGCTTTCCCGGAAACGGTCCTGCCCAGGCTGTGAGTTCGTCGGCGTGCCGGTCGGGGTGGGGCGGACGCGGTCGGTTTCAATGGGTGCGGTGGCACTGTCGGAGACGTTGAAAGCGCCGTTGTCGACCAGGGAACGTTCGGGCCGGGCTCTGTATCCGCGAGAACGAAGTTGATGCAGGATGCGGACCTTGAGGTGATGCCGGTCGACTTCGGGCCGCACAGGTCGTGTTGGTGACGGAGGCCGTCGACCGCTGGGCTCCCGGCAGCGATCGCGGTTGTGAGCGCCCGCCTGGTTGATGAAGTCCGCGATTACGTGCGCGAGGCCGGTCCACTCGGTGGCAGCCTCGACGGCGAACGGCCCCGCGACCAACCCGCCCTGGGCTGTGGCCGTACTGGCCGTGGCGGGCCTGTGGATGGTTGTCGTGGATGTCGCCACGGATGTTCGGGCGGTCATCAGTCGGCGCTCGGCCTCGTGCCTGGGCCAGGTAACACTCACCCAGGCCCCCGGCGTCAACGGGGCCCGCGTGCGGGTAGGGCGGCAGCGGCTGACCGTGCGAGCCCACCTCGCCCACGGCAACCAGGCCGGGAGCGACCAGGTAAGCGTCAGCGCGTTGCGCGTACCGCTCACTCTGTATGTAACGCACACCGGCAACGCGCCCGATATGAGCCATGCAGGCCGCTGACCTGCGGTTTCCTTTCACATGTTTTTGATGGTTCTTATTTCGATAACCCACCACGTGGAGTGCGTCGCGATCCTGGAGTCGGTGGCGAAGGGCGCCTGACCTGGGGACTCGGGCAGTGTGTTGCGTGCGATGTCTGATGCACGCAACGCACGTCCGACGGCGCGTGACACATGGGCTGTCGGGCGGAGTTCGCCCGGGCCCGAGCGCTCGGGGTGTGCAGGGGCCGGGCACGTCTTGCGGCGGGCACCTCAGTCCGCACGGCCCGTCTCGGTCCGCAGGGCTGATCGCAGTGCCAGGGCGTACTTCCGGCTCCTTGCGGTGGGCGGGGTCAGGGGAGGGAGCAGTGTCAGCGGCACCTTGTCGCTGACGACCTTCGTCAGCGCGGTGTTCAGGATGGAGATCTGCCTGTCCAGCAGGAAGCGCTGGGACACGGCCGCATCGGCGGCGGGGCGCAGGCTCCGGCCGAGGTCGGCCAGGGGCCGCAGGATGACGGCATCGTTGAGGAGGTCGTCGGCGTCCGGCAGGCCGCCGGACGCTGCGACCAGGCTCCGGGCCACCGCGGCGGCCGGGTGCTCGTGACCGCGCGCAGCGGTCAGCGCCGTCAGCGCCTGCGCGAACCTCTCCAGCGATTCCATCTGGGCGTCGGTCAGTTCAGGACCGAGCTCGACGGACCGCAGCCGCCGCCACAGTCCGCCGGACTCGTTCTGGCGGTCCTGCCGTGTCAGCCACCGCTTGACCAGGGCCTCGGTGTGCAGTGAGCCGAGGGCCCGCAGCCCGATCTTCTGGATCAGGAAGACGGGCCAGTCGTCGGGCAGCGACGGACGGACCGGCCAGGACTCCTTGGCCGCCAGTGAGCCGATCGCGCACACCGCGAGAGCGGGGGCCAGGTCGACGCCCGTCCTGTCGTGGTGCAGCACCGCTTGGCCCTCGGTGCTGCCCAGCCAGTCCGTCACCGCCCGTACGGCGAAGCTCTGGACCTCGGCCCGGTCGGGGCCGTCGGCCGACTGGAGCAGCCCCCGGGCCCGCATGACCCGGCATGCCTCGGACTCCGTCGCCTCGGCCGTCAGCTTGCCGGACCGCCCCGCTTCGTGGCTCTGCCAGTGCGCCGCGAAGTGGGCGGGGACCAGGCCGGCCACGGGCTGCGGTTCCTGACGGAAGTCCGGCAGCCGCAGCTCGGCCAGAGCCTTGGACATCCATCGCGGGAGGTCCACGACGGTGCGCCGGCTGCCCGGCTTGACCAAGGTCACGAACCGCCCGCCCCTCCGGTCCTGCCGCACCCTGGCCACCTCGGCCACGAAGGACTCCTCGGCCAGTTCCGCAGGTACGTCCACCGGCGCGTAGGCGGCGAGTACGCCAAGCGGTTCCACGGACACGAGGCAGGAGGCGGGCTCCCCGGCAGACGACTCCTCCAGGGACTTGGTGACGACGTGCACCGGCAGCCGGCGTCCCGGTGCGAGGTTGTGGAACTCACGTTCCACCAGCGGAAGCCGGCTCAGGCTCACCGTTCCGGGGCCGTCCCGGAGCACGGTGAGCCGACGGATGCCCCGCAGATGGTCGAAGAGCGTCGAGCCGCGCAGACCGCTGGTCCATGCCGCTTCCCCGACGGGCAGCCAGTAGGGACGCTGGGCACGGACGTCGCGGCAGACCACGCCCAGGGCACGGTCCTCCTCGTCGTTGACGCGCAGCCAGGCCCGGACGGCGATCTCCTCGCCGCCCTCGGCCACGCCGCCCTCGACCCCGTCGACCCCGTCGGCCTCGCGGCCGCCCGGGATCCCGCACGACAGCAGTTTCCCGGCCTTGTCCCAGTGCAGCCTCACGTACTCCCGCGTGCCGGCCAGCGCCCGGGCAGCCGCCTGGATCTGCGCTCCGTACTCCGGCAGGCCGGGTACGAGCTGCCGGACGTGCACCCGGAACAGCGCGCTTCCCGAGCGCACCGCCACATGGCCGCGGCCGAGGTCGGCCACCGGTTGGGCCAGCACCGTCCCCTGGGGCCAGATGCTGCGGGGCTGCGCCCGACGGGACACCGTCACCACGGTCTCCTGCTGCCCGGCGACGACCTGCTCGACGGTGACGGGCAGGACGTCCAGCTGGTTCAGCAGGCTCGCCCCGCCCCGCCGCGCGCGCATCAGTTCGGAGCGCAACCAGCCGCAGCCGAACCAGGCATCGGCGTCGCCCTCCGCGGCCAGCTCGACCCGCGCCCCCGGCAGTCCGCAGATCCGCAGGCCGTGCTCCCGGTCCACGGCCAGGAAGACCACGTCGTTCTTCGCGACGCTGCCGGGCTCGGCGGCGCTCAGCCGGTTGGCCCGGTCCAGCCACACGGCGCTCCCGACCGGGTGGGCGTCCAGCACGGTCTGGTCGGCCGGGTAGGGCACGGTGCCGCGCCCCTCACCCAGATAGAGGGCGCCGGCCTCCTCGTCCCGCAGGGCGACCGGCAGCAGCATGCGACGTGCGAACGGTGCCGCCGTCGCCCCCCGCAGCCCTGGACGCCAGTCGTCCAGCACCAGGTGGCCGCACTCGTTCACCCCTCCCTCGACCCGGCCGTAGACCAGGTCGCCCGGGCTGAACAGCGACCAGTCGAGGTCGGCCAGCGAGTGGCCGTCGGCGAACCGCACCAGTTCCCGGCGCACTTCGGAGACGCGGCCCGGGGCAAGCTCCAGCCAGACGCTCTGCCGGTCGGCATGGGCGACGGCCCAGGAGCGGCGCCGTCCCTCGGCGATGTCGTCGGCCGGCTCCTCCAGGAGCTCGGTGGCCGGAAAACCGAACCGCTGCAGCGCCTCGCTCTCGTGCCGCAGCGTCCAGCCGGCGGTGTTGCGGGAGAAGAAGACGGGCTCGCTGATCGAAACGGCCCGCGCCGGAAGCCTGCGCGTCCGGGGCTTGTCCTCGCCGGGCACCCACTGCCGGGTGCGGGTGTCGTGGTAGCTCCATCCGTGCTCGGTGCAGGCCTCCGCGATGCGCCGCGCACTGGCGTCCATGAACGACAGCTGGGCCCACGCCATCGGCGCCTCGGAGGTGGCCAGTTGCGTACCGGCCGGAGCCAGCCGCCCGCGGCGCACACCGCTCACGACGTCGTCGGCATCGAAGGCGAGGGTTCCCGCCTCCGAGAGGTCCAGCGGCACCACCCGGTCCACCGGTCCGCCCCTGGGCTGCTCCTCCCGCCGGACGGCGGCGATCCGGGGATGGCCGGTCTGCAGCAGAACCCTGCCGAAGCCCTTGCGGGCGGTGGCGCTGATCCCCGGGAGCCCGGCGACGGTGAACCGCCCCGGCTCGTCGGCGCGGCGCAGGTCGTCCTTCGTCTTCAGGTTGTCCTTGGGGAAGACGACCACCGGGCGGGGCTGGTCGGTGAGGTAGGCGTCGTCGGCCGGGATGGCCAGGACGACGGTCACCCGCCCGGTGTCGGCCAGGTCCAGCCGGACCACCGACCGTGGCGTGATGCCGGGTCCCCTGTGCAGGTCGGCCATGGGGAAGACGACGCCGGGCCGCACCTCGACGCACTGGCCCGCGGGGTCGACGACGCCGAAGCAGCCGCCCGACCGGTTCTTCAGGTAGCTCCGCAGCTCGTCCGCCGGGCGGGGCAACGGAGACTTGGTGGACCCCTGCCAGCGGTTCTCCTTGTCGGGCGACAGGCGCAGGAGTTCCACCAGCATCTTGGCCTGGTCCGCGTAGGCGCCCAGCCCGTGGGCCTCCACCGCCCGTCGCAGGACGCCCTCCCGGTGGGAGAAGTCCCGGCGGGTGACGATGACGTGGAACGGGGCCCGGTCGGCGGCCGCGTCCGGGTCGCCCAGTGCGGTCACCCCCGGCGGCAGGTCGAAGCGGAGCAGGTAGTCGTTGGGCGTCGGCTGGATCCGGCCGGCCTCCATGTAGAGCTTGTCGCCCGTTCGCAGGCCGGGGGTCTGTTCGTCCGGCGCGGCCGTCGGGGGCACCAGGCGGAAGTGGTGGACGCGACCGCGCAGGGGTCCTTCCTCCACCGCGGCACGGCCGAGGACGCGCTGCCGGGCCCTGTCCCGGGGGACGGTGGCGAGCAGCCGGGCGATGTCATCCGGATGGAGGAGGGCCCGGACCGAGCGCCCTTCCACGTGGTCGTCGGCGCCGTCGCGGTCGACCCCCCGGCTGCGGGTGTACACGCGGAGCACCGCCACCCGCCCCGTGGCGTGGTCGATTTCCAGGTCCAGCAGGTGGACCACGGCGTGCGCGGCCTCCTGGTGGATCTGGTGCTCGACGCTCTTGCGGATGTCCCGCAGCGCGATCGACACCCGGATCCCGCCCGGTACCTCTTCCTCGGCCGCGGCGGTCAACGAGACGGCGTCGACACGGTCACCGTGGAAGAGCGTCAGCGCCGCGGGGTCCACCGGCCCGCCCCCGACGGTGAGGGCGGCGTGCGGCACATCGGCGAACCATCCGTACCCCCACTCGAAGCGGTGCACCGGGCCGGCGTCGGTCTCCTCGAACCCGACGTAGTAGGGGCGGCGCTCGCGTTCGATCGGACAGCGGCTTCCGTCCGTACGGGCGTGGGGGGCCACCTTCTCGATGAACTCGGCCACCGTCAGCGCAGCGGCACGCAGGTGCGAATACCGGTATCCCCGCCCGTACGGCACCGGCACGGCCCGGGCCAGGTGTTCGGAGTAGCCGCGTCCGCCGACGAAGGTCTGCGGGCCGTCGTCCGGTTCCAGCCATGCCCGGTAGGTGCCGTCGCCGTCGGGTGCCAGAACGTCGAGGTGGAGCCGTCCCCGTACCCTCGGGCCCTCCAGGGTCCCGTCGCGGCGCGCCAGGAAACGGGCCCACTCGGCGGCGGGGTCCGCGGCGGCACGCCGGTTCCGGTCCGGCCGGGAGCGCAGGGCGGCCGGCGACAGCACGAACCTGCGCTGTACGTCGGTGTAGCGCGGCCGGCCGCCCTCTCGGCGCGACGCGGGAGTCACATCGACGCACAGGGTGTGCACCAGGACCTGGTCGACGTGGACGGGCTGCGGATTGGCGTCGAGGGAGAAGCCGCCCGTGGTGCCCACCAGCGAGCGTCCGTCCTGTTCCACCAGGACCCTGCCGCGGTGCAGGCGCCTCGCTCTGGCCTGCTCGGACTGCTGCCGACCGGACTCCGGGGCGCGGCTCAGCGCGAGCCGGGCGAGCGAGGGGTGCTGGGAGACGGTGTTGCCGTAGTGCTCGCCGCGGTCGGAGACCACGCCGACGGTGTGCCATCCGTCGTCGGGGAGGGCGTCGGTCCATTCCCACAGGGCGCGCAGCCGGAGCCGGCGCCGGAGAATGGAGAAGACCCAGCCGTCCGGGGTCCGGGTTGCCGTCAGGTGGTCGCCCACCGAGGGCGATGCCTGGTCGAAGCACAGCGCGGGGACGACGGCCTCGGCGACTTCGTCGTCGAGGCGGAGCCAGACGCGCAGCATGGTCAGGGTGTTGTCGGCGTTGTACATGCGGCCGAGGACCAGCCCCGGCAGTACGTCTGCCCGCTCCAGCCGGGCCGGGTCGGTGAGGCCCGTGCACGCCTGGCCGAGGCCGGTGTGGCCCTCCGGGTCCCGCTGTGGCTGCGGGCGCGGGGCGTGACCGTCCTGGACGACGACCGCGCGCCGGCGCGTGGTCTCCGACACGGCGGGGAACTTGCCGCTCAGCGTGAGCGATTCGGTGGCCGCCCAACCGGTCAGGCCGGACGACAGCATCACCAGGCAGTCCGTGTCCCCCGGCTTCCTGGTCAACTGCCGGACCAGTTCGACCACCGTGCCCTCGCGCAGTCGGGCCAGCCGGTCGTAGGTCTCGGGGGAGAGCTCCTTCTCCTTGATCCCCGACTCGTCCATCGCCCGGGCGACGGCCAGCCGGCCACGGGCCTGCGGCTCTCCCCAGTGGTCGATGCTGCACAGCGCACGCTTGCCCTGCACCCGGCCGGCGAGGTTGACCTTGATCCGGGTGGGGAAGCCGGGGACGGCCGGGACGTCGATGGTCCAGAAGCCGTCACCGTCGGCGTCGTGCCATTGGGCCTTGTGGTAGAGCTCCTGGACGGGGAGGTCGGCCTGGTCCTCGTCGTGCTCGTCCTCGGTGGGCCCGCTGGACCCCGCCTGGGCGGGGGAGGCGTCGAAGAGCTCCAGCCAGCGGGCGTTGCGGTCGTCGAACGGGCTCTGGCCGGGGGCCGGTTCGCACAGGGTGAGCCGTCCGCGCCCGGGTTCGTAGGAGGCGTGCACGATCAGCCCGGCACGCCCGGCGGAACAGGCCTCGTCCAGCTGCTGCCAGTCCGCCGCATCCCAGGCGGAGGGACCCAGGACGTAGGAGCGACCGGGCGTGGTGACGAACCGCCAGGCGGGCCCGAATCCCGTGCGGTCGGTCGCCGGCCCCTCGAGGACCAGCCGCAGCGTGGTCCGCTCGGAACGCTGCCCGGTGTCGGCCTCGTCGAGGCCGGGCGCCACGGCGAGTTCGGGGGGCCCGGCGTCCACCGGCACCCAGTGGCCGAGCGCCGCGTCCCACCGGGCCAGAGTGTCGCAGGGCAGACCGGTGCGGGCAGAGGGCGAGTGGGACCGGGACAGGTCGGGGTCCCAGCGGCGCCGCGCCGCGATGTCGCCCGGATACGTCCCTCGGGCAAAGCCGTCCTCGTCCATGCCGTGGACGGACAGTTCCAGTCCGGGGAAGCGGTCGACCGGGCTCAGCCGTGCCGTTCGGATCTCCCCGTCCTCGGCGGGCCGGCGGGCCAGCGCGACGACCCGGTCGCCTCGCAGCCGGGCTCCGTCCTTGGCGAGCAGGACGGCCACGGCATCGCCCACGCGTCGACGCCGGGCCAGCTGCTCGGGCACCAGCGCGGGTACGGGGAACCGCTGCCCCAGGTTGATCCACAGCCGCTGCTGTGAGCCCGTCAGGTTCCCGTCCTTGGCGGTGACGAGCCCGAGAGCGTACATGCCCGCTTCCGGGCGGGGCGCGTCGGGCAGGAAGAGGTTGTGCACCGGCGCGTGGTTGCGTCCCTCCATCCGCGCGTCGATCACGACACCGGGCTGGTACAGGACCGTCTCCCCGGCCCGACGGTCGACGGTGCCGGCCCGGACCAGCCACGACTCGCCGTCGCAGGAGCCGGACTCCACCCGCCTGGCCGGAGCGAGGGCCGGTGCGTGGGAGTCCCGCCACAGCTTGTCCATGCCGGTGGCCAGCGGCAGTTCATGGGCCTCCAGCATGCGGTGGGACGTATTGCGCAGGAATCCGACCAGGGCGGCCTCGGTGCCGCGCAGCGAGAGGCGGTTGCCGCAGGTGTCGAAGGGGCTGTCGGCCGAGGTGGTCAGGCCCCATGGCCCCCAGCGGACGTACAGCGACCGCAGTGCGCGCTGCCGGAGGTGGTTGGCGCTCGTGGGCGCCAGGTGCATGCCGCTGCCCAGCACTTCGAACAGCCGGTCGTAGTAGAACGGGGCCTTGGCGCTCAGGTCGATCACCGTGTCCACGACCTGTTCCAGGACGCGCATCACACGGTCGTGCGACGCCTGCCCCGAGACCGGGGCCGCGAACATGTCGAACATGCGGCCGCGCACCCAGCGGGGCAGGTGCTGGGGCAGGTTGAGCGACCGGACCCGCAGCGACCAGGACGTCACCCAGTCCTCGTACTCCTGCGCGTCGCCCAGGTCCGGCTCGCGGAGCAGCGCCGCCAGTTTGAGGGTCCGCACGGTCACCGGAATGATGCCGTACTCGTCGGAGACGTCCCTCTCCAGTTCCTCGCCCATGTCGGTCCAGTCGGCGACCGAGAAGGCCTCCCGGCCCGGGTCCTTGGGCGCGCTCAGCAGCAGTCTGCGGTAGTGCAGTCCGGCTGCCGCGCTCGGGTCGGCGTAGTCCGGCCTGCCTCCCACCCAGTCCCAGCGCAGCGCGTAGGTGGAGTCTCCGGGGTAGATCTCACGCCACAGCAGTGCCGCTTGGACGGAGGTGCCCCGGTGCGGCTGGTCCCCGAGGCCCGAGGCGAACTCGAGCAGCGCACGCGCCGGGGCCACCGTGTCGTCCGGGGTGGTGAACCACCGGCCGCTGCCCTCGGTCCGGTGCGGCCGGGTGCCTCCCGCCGCGGCCTCCTGGAGCCAGCTGAGCCCGACCCCGAGAGCGGAGCGGGACCTGACCAGCGAGCGGACGGGCGCGGGGGGCTTCGGCCCGTCCGCGTCCCAGGCGTGCACCCGGGTCATCAGCCGCACCAACTCGCCGGGGTGCACGGCGGGCCGCTTGCCGGTGCCGACGGCGTCGACCTGCTGGATCTGGTGGAGCATGAACGCCCCGAGACGGCGTACGGGCGCCGACGACACCACGGAGCTCCGGGACACCCCGGCCTCCCCCTGCCCCTGCCCCTGGCCGCTGGTCGCGTCCCCGTGGCCGTCGGTCAGCTCCTTCATGAGGGCACGGTGACGGGTGCCGACGACGTCACGGACGTGCGTCAGGAGAAGCAGCAGGAAGTCCGGGACCCGCCCGGCTTCCTGCCCTTCGGGCGCAGGCGCGGCGGAGAGCAGGCGCACGGCCAGGGAACTGGCGGCGAGCAGGCGGACCATTTGTTCGGCAGTGGCGCGGAACTGCTTCGGCTCACCGGGCGGCGAGAGGATCCACGGCGACCACACCTGCGCGGCCGTCGCCGGATCGATGGCCCCGGGGGATCCGTCGGCCAGGTAGAGGACCGGCAGGCGCCAGTCGGGGGCGGGGCCGCGCAGCCGCAGCAGTCGCCCGACGTGGAGCTGCGCGTGCGCGTAGTCCTCGCCGTGGGGGACGGTCACCCGCATCTGCCGCTGGGTCGGCACGCCGCCCGGTGCCTGCCAGTACGGTTCGAGCCAGCGCACGGCCCGGCCGGGGTCGAGCTCGGCGGCACACTCGTACAGGGCCGTCTGCCAGAGCACCCCCGGCATCGGCGAGTAGCGGTGGTTCCCGGTGCCGCCCAGCCGGGCGTAGGCCAGCACACGGCGGCTCCCGTCCGGGGTGTCGTCATCCGCAATGCCCGCCGGTCGCCTTCGGGCCGTCCAGCGGCCCAGCTCGGCTCCCGTCGTCGCCTCCGCCTCCAGCCGGGCCCATACGCCGTCGTCGGCCTCTCCGGTGGAGCGGAAGACCACCCGGGCTGCCGTGGCCAGGACGTCGGGTTCCATGTCGAAGGAGCCGCCCACGGCGCGCGCCAGCCGGTCGAGGCGGGCCGTGGTGTCCTCCGGTCGTAACGCGGCGGCCAGTTCCGTCGCCTGCAGCAGCGCCAGCCTGCCGTGCCTGCCGCGCAGGGCGCCGTCGAGGAGCACCGGGAACTCGTCCAGGAGCTCGCCCAGGGCGTCCGGGCACACGTCCGTCAGCGCGCGGGCGGCCGTCAGCAGGACGGAGGGCAGCAGATGGTCCAGGAGGTCGTGGTAGGGAGGCGAGGGCTCGTCGGCGGCGGCGGCGACCGCGGCGGGCCCCTCCAGCACCTTGCCCAACAGCCGTACCGCCTCCGGGTCTCCCGTTCCGGCGGCCTGGAGCATTGCGGCGACCAGCGGCCGCAGGCCCTGCGGCAGTACCTCCGCGACACTCCGGTAGAGGACTCGCGTCCGGCCGGTCAGCTCACGGACGCAGACGCAGCGCCGGTGCTCCGCCGGGGCGTCCTCCGCCTCGTAGCGCTCGTGTTCGATCAGGAACGCCTGGTGCGCCCTGAGCACATGGGGCAGTGCGTACACCGTGAGCGGAGTGTCCGCTCCGGCCAGCCACTCGAGGGCGGCACAGACCAGTTCGCCGGAGCCCGGCTGTTCGACGGGTTCCCGCAGGGCGGTGACGACGTCGAGGTAGTCCGAGACCACGCGGGGCGGCAGGCCCAAAGCCGAACAGAAGTACCAGTTCTCGAGCACAGCGGTCCTTCCCTGCTGATCGGCGCACTGCCCGCTGTCCCCGGCGATGCCGCGCGCACCCACACGCAACACAGTGATCAAGGTGTGTCGCGGATCACACAGTCTATCGGTTCATCAGGTTCACCACGGGCTCCAACGGACATTCCCGGGCCACCCGTTGTCCCCGTCGGGGCGGACCGCCTGCTTCCCCGAGAACGCACGGGCCTCCGCACGGTCAAGTCCACGCCCCTTCTGGGGGGATGAACAGCGACTGCCGCATTGCCCGCCGCAGATCGTGCAGTTCGTCCTGGAGGTCGTAGTCCGGTACACGGCCCGGGAGTTCGCCGCCCAGGCCGACGAGCGAGCGGCGGGCCGGTGAGCGGTCGAGCACCCAGGTCATGCGGGAGGCGGTCAGCGGAAGGCGCGTCAACAGGGTCCAGCTGCCGAGCCGCTGCCCCCGGGGATCCAGCTCCGTGAAGTCCGAGCCGGACAGCAGCCCGGCCCTGTCGAGTGCCACGGCGTACTCGGGGCTCGCCAGGTCCTGCGCGCGCACCGCACCCCCTTCACGCGCGGCCACGCCCACCGCGGCGGTGACCGCGTCGGACGGGTGCTGCTCCTCGATCCACGCGCGGAACGCGTCGCCGGTGTGCAGCCCGGTGTGCAGGAGGCCCAGGACCACCGTGTCGACCATCGTCGGTGTGAGGGCGACGCCCCGGAACGCCTCGGGCTGCGGCAGGCGGCCGGCCCGGTGGGCCGCCCGCAGCCACGCCCGGGTGGCCGCGTCGTCGCCTTCGGTCGCCCACAAGGAGGCCCAGCGTGCCGGGTCGGACCGGCCGGCGGCGTGGGCGCGCAGCAGTTCGTCCCCGAGGTCCGGCCGCCCGGCTCGGACGGCCCGCAGCGCCCGGGCCTCGGCGGTGACGTCGCCCCAGGGCGAGCCGGCGTCGTTCAGACGGCTGACGACGGCGGAGGCGTCGGGCAGCCCGGTGGGCACCGTCACCCCGGTGGCTTCCAGGGCCTCGGCCAGCGCGGCGCCGGACAGGTCCTGATCGCAGGCGTCGGGGTGTTCCGGGGCCCGGACCAGGTATTCGTCCGACCCCAGTTCCTCGGCGATGCGCCGTGCCGTACGCCGGGTGGCCGGGAGGGGTCCGTCGTGGACCTGGAGGACGACGCCGCGCAGCCCGGGCAGCAGACGCCGCAGTTCCCGGACATGGCCCGTCCAGTCCAGACCGGCGGGATAGGAGGCCGGCCGGCGGATCACCAGCCCCAGGGGCCGCCCGTGATCGAAGGCCGGAGCGAGGGTCAGCTTCAGTGACTCCGCATTGAGGTCGGGCAGATTCCGCGGTGACTCGTACGTGTACCAGTGGAGCCGCTCGCCGTCCAAGGGCTCGTTGCGTTCGGCTCTCACCCGCCACAGGTCTTGTTCCGTACGGGTGAGCAGGTCCGCGAGGTTGTTGCCCGAGGGATCGGCGAGCACCGAGGTGAAGGCGCCCTCCCGCAGGCAGAACTCTGCCGTGAGACAGACCCGGAAGCGCTCGTCGAGCCGGTCGGTGACGTCCGTGGGCACGCGGTGCGCCACCGAGGACATCGACGACGCCTCCCGGGGCGCCGGTGTGCCCAGTCGGAGCGGGGCTCCGGCCCGGGAGGTGAACAGCACCGGGTGGACGTCGGTCCCCGCGAAGGCCCTGGCGCCCGCCAGCACGGCCAGGTCCACGTCGACGCCTTTGACCAGGGCCTCGAAGAACCGGCCGGCGAAGTCGCCCGCCTGGCCGTCGCGGACCGTGCCGTCCACCGCCACCACGTACGGCACCCCGGCCCGCGCGAGCCGCTCGGCCAGCGATGCCTCATGGCGCCCCTCGTCGTCAGGGGCCGGGGACGCCGAGCCGCACGCCATCAGCACGGCCAGCGGGACCCGCTCGTCGACCAACCACGCCGCGAGCGTGTCGCCGTCGAGCCAGTGCGCGGTGCGGGAGCCCGGCTCCCGCGCGACGACGAGCCCGCCGTCGACATGGTGTCCGCCGAAGTGGAAGGCGAGCGGTCCACCGGCCAGGTCCCGGTGGATCGCCGCGGTGTCCGCCGGTGGGGGGTCCACCGGCCGGGTCCTGAACCGGCTGCCGGCCAGGGCGGCCACGATCCGGTCGCGGTCCCCGGTCCCGTACGTCAGCGGCCCCGGACCCGCTACGTTTCGCGTCGTGCCCGGCCTGGTGGTGATCTCCCCTTGGACGTCAACCGCGTTGGCGACGACGACGACGTCGCTCTGGCCGTCCACGACGGCCGGGGGCATGGCGTGCCGCGGGAGGACCTCGCGGACGAGGGAGATGCGCGGGTGCTCACGCAGTGAGGTCTTCGGGACGCCCGCGGCCAGGTAGCCGTGCTCGACCCAGTCCTGCCACACCCCGTTCGCATCGGCGCGGTGCGCCTCGGGTACGCGGACCCGGTCCAGCGGAAGAGCGGCCAATCGAACCGGGTCCTCCGGTCCGGCGCACAGACGCAACCGCAGCCGTAGCATCCGGCCGTCCGTCAGGCGGGCCGCCTCGTCGCTGATGTGCTGCCGCACGGCTTTGGGCAGTACCGCGTCCGACAGGTCCGCGAGTGCGTAGTCGTCCTCCAGGGTCAGGAGCGCCCGGACGTCGTCGTCCTCGAACTCGAAGGAGGTCTCGGGTTCGCCGCGGGGGCGGCCTTCGGGAGTCAGGAGTGCCACGCGCAGCTCCGTCCCGGCCCCCCACGACAGTTCGACCAGTACGTCGCGTGGGGTCACCGCCATCCGGTCCTCCGTCCTCCGGGTCCCCGCCCGTCACTGCCCAGCGGGCACAATTATCCCTCCGGTTCCTTCAGTCCAGTCGAAAGGCCCGTCATGGTCGACACCGCGCCGATCGGGAAGGAGGAGCTGCGACGGATCCGCACCTCGCCTCTGTGGGACGAGCTGGACGAACCCGCCCGGCAGGCCGTGCTGGCCCTGCTGGCGATGGAGACCGACGACGAGCAGGCCTTCCTGAACGAGCTGCAGCACGTCCGGCACCAACACGCCAGTGTGAGAAGGCTGTTGCGGAAGTACCAGGCCGGGCGCGGGACGAACGAGCGCGGCGTGCCGGTGCAGGCGCAGGCGCAGCCGGAGCAGGGCACCGCCGAGCCGGCCGCCCCTGAGGGCCCGGCGGCCGCCGCGCCACTTGCCGACCGCTACCTCAACCTGTGCCTGACATGGCCGATCTCCCAGCGGGTGGTGGCCAGGGACTGGCTGCTCGGGGCGGGAGCTCACTATCAACTCCGCCTGGACATCGGAGAGTTCAACCAGGAGAGTCTGCTGCAGGGGAGCGCGCGGCCGCTTCCGGGCGACGCGCTGCCGCACGTGGACGGCGGCGGGCAGGGCGACTGGCTGCAGATCAACGTGCTCAGCGAGGACTTCCTGGTGCCGGACCGGCGCCACGCGATGTTCCTGCCTCTGGACGGGCACGCCTACGTCTGCCCCTGCCCGCCCGGCAGCCGGCACGTGTGCCGGCCCGAGCACCGCGGGAAGTACGTGTGGATCCCGGTCACGGCCCCGGACGGGCCGCGGTTCGAGGCGAGTGTGCGGGTCACCGTCTCCTACCGGGGCAACCTGCTCCAGTCCGCGACCGTCCTCGCCCCCGTGGCGGAACGGGAAGTTCCCACGGGCGGCGCGCTGCGGGGCGAGGTCGACTTCACGCTGACCGCCGGCTTCCTCGGCCTGGACGAGCTGCCGAGCCGTGACGCGGCCATCAGGATCTCCCGCGGGTCCGACGGGGCCCTCCTCGTGGATGTCGAAGGCGGGGACCGGCCGGTCAGCACCTTCTGGCTGACCGAGGCGCAGATCGAGGGTGCCCTCTCCCGTGCCCGTGCCGTCCTCACCGATGTGCACGCCACCCGTGCGGTTCCCCCGGAGAAACCCGGTGACGAGGGGATCCCGCCCAGGGACAGGCTCGGCCCGGACAACGGCAAGGGCCCTGAGGAGTTCCGGCACGATCTGTGGCGGCTGGCCGCGGTGGGCTGGGACCTGCTCCATCTGCTCGCGCCGGTGCCTGCGCAGCGGGCGGCACTGCGCGACCGGTTGCGGGAGCCCGCGACCATCCAGATCTGCCGGCAGCAGGGGCAGCCGCTGATGTTTCCCTGGGCGCTCGTCTACGACATCCCCGTCGACACCGGCGACAGCCCCGTGTTCTGCGAAGCGGGCCTGGAGCAGGCGCGGCACGGCGACGGCGCCGGACGGGCGTGCCGGGACTCGGCCCGGCACACCCGCAACACCGTGTGTCCGTACGGCTTCTGGGGTTTCCGGCACGCGATCGAGCAGCCCACCTCGCGGATGGACCGGGGCACGTTGCCGCTACGGGCCGGACGCGGCCTGGGTGAGCCGCGGGTGACCGTGGGGCGCGCCCTCACCCTGCCGCGACCCGATCTGACGGAGCAGCACATGAACCGTCTGCGGCAGCAGTTCGGCGTGGGCAACGTGCGGGACTGCGACTCCCGCACGACCCTGCTCGACGAACTCTTCCGCGCCGGTCAGGACTGCGTGTACTTCTACTGCCACGGCCGCAGTCAGAAGGACGCCGCCGACCGTACGGGTGCGACGGCACTGGAGATCGGTCACGGTCAACTCGTCAGGCCTGCCGACATCTCGGCCCGGATGACCGGGACGGCCGACGTGACCGCGACGAAGGGGTGGCAGGACTGGGAGGAGAACGCCCCCCTCGTCTTCCTCAACGGCTGCCATACGGCCGACGACACCCCGGGCACCTGGCTCACCTTCGTCGACGTGTTCAGCAGCCTGGGTGCCTCCGGGGTCATCGGCACGGAGATCTCGGTCGGCCAGAACTTCGCGAGCGAGGTGGCTCAGTCGTTCTGGCGCCATTTCCTGGAGGGGCTGACGGTCGGCGAGTCACTGCACCGGGTGCGAGCGGAACTACTGGGCAAGGGCAATCTGCTGGGACTCGCCTACACGGCCTACTGTTGCGCCGATCTCAGGCTCAGTCGCCCATGAAGGAACCTACGCCGGGCACCCCGGACTGCTGCGGCAGCGAGGGGGGCTCTCCCGCAGCCCCCTGCGGGAGCGGTGCCGGCTGGGCGGCCAGCCGCTTGCGCTCCGCGCGGTTCAGCAACCCGGCGACGATCAGGTAGCCGAAGAAGCCGACCGCCAGCCCGAACGCGTAACAGGCGAACAGGTCCGGGTCGGGGAACCGCGCGTTGATCACTACACCGCCGCCCAGTGCGGCGACCACGGTGACCAGGTCGGAGATGCGCGACCCCTGGGAGCGCCGCAAGGTCCGATACGCGATCCACCCGACGACCAGGCCGAAGCAGCCCGAGCCCACCAGACTGAGGACGGAATACTGCACGCTACTCCTTCAGGCTGCTATCGCACGGAATGTGCGCCCTGGACGGCTCCGCAAGGCTAGCGCAAAAGCCCTGCCGCGGGCGGGCACTTGGAGGCAGCGAGCGGGCAGGGAGGCGACGGCGCGGCGAGGCGGCGGGGCGGCGCTCCGATCGATTACGGGGCCGCCTCGCGCGGGGCCCGGTCGGCGTGCAGGGCTGGGGCGCGTCCCGATCCCTCCCCGGCATGGTGAACGGGGGACGTGGCCGCGCAATCCCGATGGAAACAGGTCAAGCCGCACCGGCCCGGTCCAAGGATGCTCCGGGCGGGGTTATTTGAGTATCCGTAACGCGCGTTCCCGCATAGGCGGGCGCTCAGCGGACTCGTAGGTTCCTGTCACCTGCCGGAGACATGTGCGGTCCGCGACGCGAACCGCCATCCCCCCTGTCCGACCGGCTGGTGTCCGCACGGGTGGAGACCCAGCCCAGCACCGTGCGGACGGGCCCATCCCCCCATGTCCCTGACGCGGCCCCAGGGAACGGCATGCCCACCCGACCCCGGAGAGGGGTCGGGCGGGCGAGCCGTGCGACCACGAGAGGAACCACCCCGTGAAGCAGAGAACACTTCGCATATCCCTGCTCGCCGTGACCACCGCGGCCCTCCTCGGAACCGGCACCGCCACGACCTTCGCGGCGCCCGTACCGCCCGCCGAGGCCGCCGCGACGCAGCCCGCTCCGCTCGCCGCGTCCGCAGAGCAGAAGGTCGAGCGCCTCATCGTCGGCTACAAGCCCCAGGCCGCCGAGGCGAAGTCCGACTCCGCCGCCGACGACGACGCCAGGGCCAAGGCCAGGAAGACCGGCGCGCCCCTCGACTTCGACCGCCGCCTGGGCACCGGGGCGGCATTGGTGGACCTCGGCGCGAAGCTCGACAAGGCGGCCGCCGCCGAGGCGGTGGCCGCCTTCTCCGCCGACCCGGACGTCGCGTACGTCATCCCCGACCGCCGGATGTACGCCGCGGCCGTGAGCCCGAACGACACCGAGTACAGCCGTCAGTGGGACCTCTTCGAGGCCACGGCGGGAATGAACGTCCCCGCCGCCTGGGACAAGGCCACGGGCACAGGCGTCAAGGTCGCCGTCATCGACACCGGCTACGTCGCCCACTCCGACCTCGCCTCCAAGGTGATCGCCGGATACGACTTCATCTCCGACCCGTTCATGGCCAACGACGGCGGCGGCCGCGACAGCAACGCCGCCGACCCGGGCGACTGGATGCTTCGCGGAGAGTGCGGCAACAACTACCCCGAGCAGGACCTGTCGAGCTCCTGGCACGGCACCCACGTCGCCGGCACCATCGCGGCCGCGACCGGCAACAGCAAGGGCATCGCCGGCATCGCGTACAACGCGACCGTCCAGCCCGTCCGCGTGCTCGGCAAGTGCGGCGGTACGACGGCGGACATCATGGACGGCATCACCTGGGCCTCGGGCGGCTACGTCCCGGGCGTTCCGTCCAACCCGAACCCCGCAGACGTCATCAACATGAGCCTCGGCGGCAGTGGCGCCTGCGACTCGGGCACCCAGAGCGCCATCAACGCGGCCGTGAGCCGCGGTACGACCGTCGTCGTCGCGGCCGGCAACAGCAACACCAACGCGGCCAACTTCAACCCGGCCAACTGTGCCAACGTCATCACCGTCGCGGCCTCCGACCGTGAGGGCAACCGCGCCTCCTACTCCAACTACGGCAGCATCGTCGACATCACCGCGCCGGGCGGCGAGACGGCGGTCAGCTCCGCGAACGGCATCTGGTCCACGCTGAACAGCGGCAGCCAGGGTCCGGCGGGCGAGAACTACGAGGCCTACCAGGGCACCAGCATGGCCGCTCCCCACATCGCCGGCCTCGCCGCGCTGATGTACCAGGCGAACCCCTCCATCACCCCGGCCCAGGTGGAATCCACGATCAAGAGCAAGGCCCGCGCCCTGCCCGGATACTGCTCCGGCGGATGCGGTGCCGGTCTGGCCGACGCGGCGGCGACCCTCGGCGCCGGTACGACCCCGGCCCCCGGCGGCACCGTGTTCACCAACTCCGCCAACGTGAACATCCTGGACAACACGACGGTCAGCTCGTCCATCTCGGTGACCGGCATCAGCGGCAACGCCCCGGCCGGCCTCAAGGTCGGCGTCGACATCAAGCACACGTTCCGCGGTGACCTGAAGATCGAGATCGTCGCCCCGAGCGGTGCCTCCGCCGTGCTGAAGGACATCAGCACCAGCGACAGTGCCGACAACGTCCTCACCACGTACACGGTCGATGCCTCCGGCCTGGTCGCGAACGGCACCTGGAGGCTCCGCGTCACGGACGCCTACTCGGGCGACACGGGCTACATCGACTCCTGGAACCTCACCTTCTGATCCACCTCCACCTCCACCGCCACCCCCCAGCGCCACCCCCCACTGCAGGGCCCGCCGATGCCACACGCATCGGCGGGCCCTGCGCCGTTCCCGCGCGCGGCCCTCCGCTCCGCGGACGCGCCGCGGCGAAGGAGTGAGGGGTGAGGGCACCGCGGCCGTGCAGCCGGGCCCGCCCCGCCTCACGGCGTCATGGGCGGCCGGCGGGTGTGCGACGTGAGCGGGCCGGCGCCCGGGACGCGTGCGGTCCGGTGAGGTCCGTCGCCTTGCGCAGGCGGTGGTCCACCGCGGCCGGCTGGACCGGGACCCGGCGCCGGGCAGCGGCCGGACCCGGTCGGGTCCACGGGCGGGGAAGGCGTGCAGGGTGGCGGGCAGTCCCGGGCGGGCGCCGAGGCGGTACGTGCCGAAGACGGCCTCCGGCGACACGCCCTCGTGGGCGCGGCGACCCGCCGACCCGCGGATCTCGGTCTGCCCGGCCGGCCCCGGCGGCTCGCCGGTGCGCAGCACCCTGGACGGGATGCGGGGCGGCCGCGACGGCGGCTCCGGCAGGACCATGGGGAGGGGGCGGGCCTCGGCAGCAGTGCTCCGTGCGGCAGTGGCGATGTCGGCCGATTCGAGCTGCGCGTCCGCGCGGGCCTCACCCGGAGGGCCCCGTTGCAGCGCCGCACGGGGTGTGGATGCGGCGCTGCCCGATGTGATCGTGGCGTGAAAGCGGCTCCCGGACCATCCGGAGGGGGCGCTTCACGGATACGTAATCAACTCGAAGCCGCTTCGAGGGCCTGGGCCAGCTGCTGGCGGGAGTGCACCCCGGACTTCTGGAGGGCCCGGGCCACGTGCTGCTCGACGGTGCGCGGGGACAGGTGCAGCGTGGTGGCGATCTCACGGTTGGACATTCCGGCGGCGGCCAGCTCCGCGACCTCCGCCTCCCTCGGCGAGAGCAGGTCGCCGTACCGGGGGCGGCCCGGCGGCCGGCGTTCCCCGGCAGGCTGGTGATGGCGCAGGTCGGCGCGGATGCGGGCGGCGTCCCAGGTGGCGCCCAGTGCGTCGAAGACCGCGGCGCGGTCGGCGAGCGCCGTGACGGCAGTACCGCCGCCGTCCCCCAGCGCGAGGGCGCAGCGGGCGGCGCCTGCTGCGGTGAGGGCCTCGTGGTAGGGCCGGGGCAGTGCCCGGTAGGCGGCCGCGCTCCTCTCGTAGCAGGCGGCGGCCTCGGCCGTGTTTCCCGTGTGCTCGGCCAGGACGGCCCGGGTCCATTCGAGGGCGGCTTCCGCCGACGGCGCGTCGCGATCGACCAGCCCGGCGGCGAACTCGTCGGTCATCGCGTGGGCGGTGGCGGTGGCCCCGGACCGCAGGGTCGCTTCCACCGCCCAGGGAGCGAGTTCCGCGGCCCAGGACCATATCCCTTTGGCGCGCAGCCGGTTCCACGCGGCGGTCGCCTCGGTGGCGGCGCCCGCGATGTCCTCGTGCGCGAGGGCCAGTCTGATCAGTGCCCCGGAGACGGTCGCGGAGATGGGTACGGGACCGGTGTCGAGGGCGGATGCCCGGGGACCGGTCAGGTGGGCGAGCGTGTCGGCCCATTCGCCGCGGGAGAGGGCGAGCAGGCCGAGGACCATCCGGGCGTCGGAGGCGAGGTAGGGCATGGTGCCCGCCTCGTCGACGAAGGCGCGGGCCCGGTCGGTGAGACCGGCCCACTGTCCGATCGCCCAGTCGAGGACGAGGGTGCAGCCGCGCCCGGTCTGTTCGGCGTAGGCGGCACCGCTGCGCGCGGCCAGGGCGACGCCTTCGGCCAGCAGCTCCCGCGACTTGTCGTAGTGTCCGAGCCAGACCGCCGCGTCCGCGGCGTTGCACAGGCCGCGGGCGGTCTGCTGACGGCAGCCGACGAGGTCGCTCTCACGGGGCAACCGGTCGATGAGCGCCCAGGCGGCCGGATCGCCGATGTTGAGCAGGACGCTGACCCGGTTCGCGGCGACGGCGGCCCGGACCACCGGGTCGCCCGACTCTTCCGCGACCGCCACAGCACGCTCGATCCAGGCGATGTTCTCGGTAAGGGAGGGGCCGGGTCCGTAGGGCATCGCGAGGGCGGACATCGCCCGGGCCAGCGGCACCGGTCTGCCCTCCAGCTCGCCCACCGCGCGGGTGAGCTCGACCCGCCCCTCGATGACCTCACCCATCTGGTTGCACTGGAGCAGACCGAGGTCCAGGCGGATCTCGCCGCGCACGCCGGGGGGAAGCGTGGAGTCGGCCACGATGTGCCGCAGCACCCTCAGGGTCTGGTCGGAGCGCAGGCCCACCACGGCGCAGCGGGCCAGCAGCGTGGCGAGCCGGGAGCGGGCCTGCCCCGGGACCAGGCCCGTGGCCAGCGCCGACTCCAGCAGACTCACCGCCCGCTGCTGCTCACCGGCCTCCTCGAACGTCTGGGCGGCGCGCTCGACGGCGTGCAGCCAGCCCCGCTCGTCGCCGCAGGCGATGCGGTGGCCGGCGACGCGTTCCCAGTCGACGGGCTGGCGTCCGGCGAGCAGCCGTCCGGTCCGCCGGTGCAGCACCTCGCGGGCGGGCCCCGCCGCCGCGCGGCGGACGGCGGCGGCGGCGAGCGGTGAGGTGAAGCCGTACCGGCCGTGACCGCGCTCCTCGATGACGGCGGCCCGGAGGGCTGCGATCAGGGCGTCGTGGCCCGTCCGCCCCGTGAGGCCGGCCACGGCGGCGAGGTCGCGGCCGGTAGCGGGCTCGTCGAGGACGGCGGCGGCGAAGACGATCGGGCGGTGCTCCTCGGGCACGGCGGCGGTGCGCCGCAGCATCAGGGCCTCCAGCCGGGGAGGCGCGTCCGGCCGGACGAGGTCGGCGGAGACCGGCTGACCCGCGCCGGGCGGCGAGCACGCGACCAGTTCGTCGAGCAGGTCGGTGAGGGTCTGTGCGATACCGCCGGAAGCGCGGTGGAGGCGGTTGACCAGGTCGGCCGTGCAGCGGTCCGCTCCGAGCGCGTCCTGGGCCATGGTGCGGACGGCGGTCACGTCGAGCGGCCCGAGGAGGTGCCGCAGCACGGTGAGGCAAGCCGGGAACTCGGTGCCGGGTCCCAGGACGAGCCCCGGTGCGGTGAGCTCCTCGGGGCGGTAGCTGAGGACGCAGGCGAGGTGAGCGGGCGGGTCGGCGAGCAGCCGGCTCAGGTTCGCGATGCCGGCTGCGTGCGCGCGGTGCACGTCCTCGGCGATGAGCAGGACGGCCCCGGTGTCGGGGAACGGACCGTCGGGAGTCGTACGGTGCACGGTCGCGGGCAGGTCCGCCGTCAGCCGGCGCAGCAGGCGGCTCTTGCCGGTCCCCGCGGCCCCCTCGATGAGCAGCAGCAAGGGCCGGCCGGGCGCGTCCGGGGCGAGAGCCGAAGCGAGCCGTCTCCGAAGCGCCGCCTCGGCTTCGCCCGCCGTTTTGGGGGTGTGCGGGATGGCTGTCACGGGTCCTCACGCGCCTCACCGTTGATTGCGTATGCGTACTCAGTGTGCCCTGATTGCCACGCGCTCCGGGTGGCGGGCACCGTGGAGTACGTAAGGCCTCGCCGTCCGCACGACCGGCGGGGCCCGCCGCCGGCGCAGTCGGCTGCCAGGCAGGAGTCCCAGGTGAGAAACCTGACGTATTCGACGCGCGGTGGGGCCCTCCCGAGCGTGCACGAGCCGCTGGGGCCCGAGCGCTTCGAGAAGGTAGCACCCGCCGCCCGGGGCGTCCTGGCCGTGGCCGTCCTCCCCGCGTGCCCGCGCGCGGTACCCCGCCTGCGCCGGCTGATGGTGGCGGTGGCCCGCACCCGACGGCTGTCCGCGGCCGCGGGTGAGGCGCTCGGAGTGATCGTCAGCGAACTGGCGACCAACGCCGTCCTGCACAGCGGCAGTCCGGACCTGGTGGTGGCGTTGGAGGCCGACGAGCACTCGCTGACCGTCGGGGTGCGCGACCACGGACGGTGGCGGGACCGCCCCGCCCCGCGCTGCGAGGCAGCCGACATGGACGCCGATTTCGGTCGGGGGCTGGCCTTGGTGGACGCGTATGCGGTGGATAGGTCCGTGCTGTGCGACGCCCGCGGCACGCTGGTGCGGGCCGTGATCGCCCTGTGAGACGGCCCGCCCGCCTCACGGACCGGCCGGTGTGATCCGCGGCGGAGCCCAGGACCACGCGAAGACCCCCCGCACGACCGCCGAACCGCAACGGCACCCCTCACGTCCGAGCGGTGTCCGACGCCGGACGCCGAGCCGGATCCGGCGGGCGGTGCGGCCCGCCGCGGGGCAGCGCAGAACGGCCCACTCGCCTTGGTCAAAGGCGTTCGTCGGCCACGCGGCTGGACGCCCTTCGGTCGAGTTGCGACGGAAGCTCGGCCTCCGCCCACACCGTCCTGCCGCCCGGAGGGTACGGCGTGACGCCCCAGCGGTCGGCGAGCGAGGCGACGAGGAGCAGGCCGCGGCCGGTCTCGCCGTCGGCGGGCCGGGCGAGTACGGGCATCTCGCGGCGGGCGTCGGTGACCTCGATGCGCAGCGTCCGGGGGGCGGGCGAGAGCGACAGCCCGAGCCGGAAGTCCCGGCCCTGCACCTGGCCGTGGAGCACGGCGTTCGCGTCAGCTCGGCGCCTCGGAGGCGTGGACGTGACGCGAGACCTGCTCGACCACGTCATCGAAGCCATCGCGCCACGCAACGTCGTCCTTCAGATCATGCCGGCGAAGAGCGAGCAACATGCTTGCCTGGCTGGGCCGATCCAGTTGCTCGAGACCCCCGACGGTCAGTGGCGCGGGTACGCGGAAGGCCAGGAGAGCGGGCGCCTGATCGCCGACCGGAAAGAGGTCAGCAGGCTGTACATGCGCTATGCGAGACTGCGTTCGCAGGCCCTCTCCCCGATGGCTTCCGTCGGCCTGCTTGAGCAGCTACGAGGAGCGCTATGAGCACCGTGACTGGCCCCGACTGGTTCAAGTCCAGCTACAGCAGCGCGCAGGGGGACAGCTGTGTCGAGGTTGCCGTGGCTGACACGGCCGTCCACGTACACGACTCCAAGGACGTGACCCGCCCGGCCCTCGCGGTCGGCCGCGAAGGCTGGGGCAGGTTCGTGAGGTACGCGGCGGCGCGCTGACGCCACGGCTCCGGCCCGCCGCGCCCGCCGGGGGCGCTACGGGCCGCACACCGCAGGCGGGAGCGAGGCGGCCCGCACGCCGCGGCGCCGTCAGGCGTTCGTGCGGCGCTTGGAGCGCAGGAGGAAGAGGGTCGCGGCCGAGGCGAGGGCCACCGTGCCCGTGCTGACGCTGATGGCGATCTGCTTGCCGCCGTCGAAGGCGAAGCTGGTGGAGACGTTCACGGCGACGGCCGCCACGAGAAGGATCCAGAGCAGGGCCTTCATGGCCGTTCCTTTCATCGGGGATCGGAGCCGGTGCGGCCCCTTGTGGACACCACGATGCCCGCTCGCCGGGCGGGGGAGCGAGGGGGCGTTCTACCGGACCCGTGGTGTAGCCCGCTACACCACGGGGCGGGTGGTGCACACACCTTCGCCGGCCAGGGCGTTCGCCTAACCTGAGGCCATGAAAGAGAGGCTGTGGCTCGAATGGCGGGCGACGAGGCAACTCCTGCGATCGGCCGGCCTCGCCCTGGCCTCGCTCCTGTTCCTGCCCGTCGCGGTGTTCACCGCGGTCGCCACCCTGCTGGTGATCGGCGCGGGCGTACTGCCCGAAATGGTCCTGCTGCTCCGCACGACCGCCGGGCTCAAACGGCGCGAGGTGGAGAACTGGACGGGTGAGCCGGTCCCGGAGGCGTACGTACCGATCGTCGGCGGGCTCTCCGTACGCGTACGGACGGCGATCGCCGACCCGGGGACCTACCGGGACCTGCGGTGGCTGGCCGCGCACTTCCTCTACGGCTGGCTGCTGGCCTACGCCGCCCTGATCGTCTGGATCCTCGGCCTGATGGTCGACGGAATCTGGTGCGGGGTGCTGGGCCACCGGGCCGTACTGCTGCCCGTCATCGGACGCCTGGCCGCCCTCGACGCGGACTGGTCCCGCTCCCTGCTGGAACCCTCCCCGGACGCCCGGCGCAGTGCGGAACTCGCCGAGCGCGTCGAGGAGCTCACCGCGACCCGGGCCGGGGCGGTCGCCGCCCACGGCGCCGAACTGCGGCGCATCGAGCGCGACCTGCACGACGGGACCCAGGCCCGCCTGGTGGCGCTGTCGATGCGGGTGGGGCTGGCCAGGAGGGCGTACGACAACAACCCGGACGCCGCCCGCAAGCTGCTCGACGACGCGCAGGACCAGGTCCAGGAAGCGCTGACCGAACTGCGCCACGTGGTCCGCGGCATCCATCCGCCGATCCTCACCGACCGGGGCCTGACCGGCGCCGTACGGGCGCTGGCCGCGGGCAGCGCACTGGAGGTCGAAGTGGCCGAGGAGGGCCTGGAGAACGGCTCGCGCCCGCCGGCCGCGGTCGAGGCGGCGGCGTACTTCGCGGTCGCGGAGGCGCTGACCAACGCCGCCAAGCACAGCGGATCCCAGCGGGCCCGGGTGGAACTGTCCCGGGCACCTCGCGCGTTGAAGATCCTGGTGCGGGACGAAGGGCACGGCGGCGCCGACGAGGCGGGCGGCAGCGGGCTGCTCGGCATGCGTCGGCGGATCGCGGCGCTCGACGGCATCGTCCAGGTGTCGAGCCCCGTCGGGGGGCCGACCGTGATCGAAGTGGAGCTTCCGTGCGTGTGGTGATCGCCGAGGACAACGCCCTGCTGCGGGAAGGACTCGTCCTGCTGCTCACCTCCGCGGGGCACGAGGTGGTCGCCGTGGCGGCCAGCGGCCCCGAGGTGCTCCCCGCCCTGCTCGAACACCGGCCGGACGTCGCCGTGCTCGACGTGCGGATGCCGCCCGGCTTCCGGGACGAGGGGCTGCGCGCGGCGCTCGCGGCGCGGGCGGAGATCCCCGGACTCCCCGTCCTCGTGCTGTCGCAGTACGTCGAGGAGACCTACGCGGCCGAACTGCTGGGCGGCGGCGCGAGCGGCGTCGGCTATCTGCTCAAGGACCGGATCGGCCGGGTCGACGAGTTCCTCGACGCCCTGGACCGGGTCTCCGCGGGCGGTACCGCCCTGGACCCGGAGGTGGTGGCGGAGCTCCTCGCGAAGCGCAAGGACGACCCGATCGACACCCTGACCCCGCGTGAGCGCGAGGTCCTGCAGCTGATGGCGGAGGGGCGGGACAACGCCACGATCGCCGCGCACCTGGTGGTCACCGAGCGGGCGGTGAGCAAGCACATCGGGAACGTGTTCCTCAAGCTCGGGCTCCCGCCGACCGACAGCGGCCACCGCCGGGTCCTGGCGGTCCTCGCCTACCTGAACAAGAGGTTCCGTACGTGAAATATTCATGCCGGAAACGTGAGTATGGCGCTACCGCCCGATGAAGTCCCGCCCGCATACTCGTTCTTGATGATTGCGCGTTACAGCAACCAGTCGGCGTCGCGCGCGATCTTGATGGCGTCCACCCGGTTCCGGGCCTGCAGCTTGGTCACCGTGGTGGTCAGGTAGTTGCGAACGGTGCCGAGGGAGAGCTGGAGGTGTCTGGCTATCTCGACCGGCTCCAGTCCGTCCGCCGCCAGTCGCAGTACTTCGGTCTCGCGGCTGGTCAGCGGGCTCTCCGTACTGTTCCACGCGGAGAGGGCGAGCTGGGAGTCGATCACCCGCTTCCCGGCGGCGACGTTCCTTACAGCGGCGGCGAGTTCGCGGGGAGGGGCGTCCTTGAGCAGGAAGCCGGAGACCTGCGCGGCGAGCGCGCGGCGCAGGGCGCCGGGCCGCCCGAGGCTCGTGAGGATGAGCGCACGGCACTGCGGGAGCCGCTTGCGCAGCCGCTCGGCGGCGGTCAGCCCGTCGATGCCGGGCAGGTCGATGTCGATGATGGCGACGTCCGGCTCGTGCAGGACGGCGGCGTCGAGGATCTGGTCGCCGCGCTCCACCTCGCAGACGACCTCCAGGTCGTCCTCCAGGTTGAGCAGGGCCACCAGGGCGCCGCGCACCATGTTCATGTCTTCGGCCAGCAGGATGCGGATCGTCATGGGGAAGGGTCCTCCGGGTTCAGGCGGCGGGGTCCCGGACGCCGAGCTCGGTGTCGTCGGGATCGGCGAGTCTGCGCAGCGGCCGGGCCGGGGCCTGGGCGATCAGCTCGAAGGTGTCGCCGGAGCCGCGGGTGACGCTGAGCACGCCGGAGGCCGACAGCAGCCGTTCCCGCAGATTGCCCAGGCCGCTGCCACTGTGGGGCGACACGTCACGGTAGGAGGGGTCCACACCGTCGTTGGAAACGGACAGCCGCACCCAGTGGTCGTCCTGGGTCGCCGTCATCGTGCAGGTGGTGGCGCGGGAATGCCGAAGCAGGTTGGTGACCGCCTCGCGCAGGACGGCGGCCAGGACGGAGTCGACCTGCCGGTCGACGCTCCCGCCCAGCCGGATCTCCACCCGCACTTCGACGTCCGCGGCCTCCAGCAGGGACTGGGCCGAGCGCATCTCCTGTTCCAGGGACATGCTGCGCAGCCCGCTGGAGACCACGCGCACATCGGCGAGCGACTGCCGGGATATGGCGAGCACCTCGCTGACCTCCTCCAGGGCGCGCCCCGGATGGGAGGGAATGAGCCGGTGGATCAGCTCGCCCTTGAGGGTGATCGCCGACAGGCTGTAGCCCAGCAGGTCGTGCAGGTCTCTCGCGAAGCGCAGCCGCTCCCTGGTGACGGCCAGGCCCGCGAGCTGGCTGCGGGTGTCGTGCAGGGCCTGTACGAGCGAGGCCAGCCGGGACAGTCCGTAGACCACCAGGCCGGTCAGCAGCGTCGACTGGCACAGGTAGACGGTCTCCTGGATGGAGAGGTTGTCCAGGGTCGGCGGGATCAGCATGCTCAGGCCCACCAGGCCGTACGCCGGCCAGGCCCAGCGGCCCGGCAGCAGGAGCAGCAGCGACCCGGCCAGGAACCCGGCCATCGCGCCCCACTGCGAATGGAAGACGGCGATCGGCAGGTACGTCAGCAGTGCCTGCGCGCCCAGCGTCGCACTGCGCTGCCAGACCGGGGCCCGTCGTACGGCGACGCCCGAATGCCGCAGCTGCAGAACGAAGATGAGGACCAGGCAGCCGAGCGAGGTCAGCAATGACGGCGTGGTCAGCTTCGTGCCCAGCAGGTTGAGGACCGTGATGCCCAGGTAGCTGATCAGCGCGACCGTGAGGATGATGCGGGCCAGCCGGGGTGCGGGCAGGTCCGGCACGTCGGGCGGCTGGCCGTGGCCGCCGCCCGGCTCGGCCGACGAATGCAAGGGATCGTTCTCGTCATGGCGTGGCATGGTCGTCTGGGTCTGCAGCCTTGTCTGTCTGGTCCGTCGAACCCCGGTGCGTTCGTAAAGATCATACGGGCTAGACGAACAGAGGGACGGGGTTCAGGTGTTCGTACGGAGTCGGGGTGAGGCGGTCCCCCGAAGCCACGGGAACGTCGAAGAGGCGGCCCGGCGCGAACCGCGGCCAGAAGTGCCGAAGCCCCGGCACCAGCACCTTGACCACCGGCAGCTTCAGGTCGGGCCGGGTCTGGTCCAGCACCAGCAGCTCCATGCCGCGCGACCGGACGGTCTCGGTGATCAGGGCCACGTCGTCGAGCAGGTCGGCCGTCGGGGTGTACGCCCAGTCCCCGGGCCCGAGCGGGCGCCCGGCGTCCGGGCGTAGGTAGGGCTGGTTGGCGACGGTGGCGCGCAGCCACCAGTCGAGCGGTTCGGGATCGGTCACCCGGTAGCCGGTGCCCTGCGCCGTGGCCCCGGCCACCAGGGGCAGCAACTGGCCCATTTCGGTCAGCGCGCGGCGCAGCGCCAGGCGCGGGTCGAAGTGCGCGCCGAAGCCGAAGACGATGTCCTCGGCAGGCTTGTCGGTGCGCCGGGACAGCGCCGCGACCACCGGGATCCCGAAGTCCGAGGTGAGGTCGAGCGCCCACACTTCGCGCCCCACCGAAAGGTAGCCATCGCGAAGCCGGTCGATGTACGGCTCCCCGAAGGCGTCGAGGTCGATGGCGGACCGGCGGGTGCGGTTGTACCACCACAGAGCCACCGCGTCCCGCTCGACCAGCTCCAGGAAGCCCTGCACCAAGGCGTCTTCAGGGCTGCTGCCGGCCGCGTTTCCGTTGGAGTCGGCGAACAGGCCGTCCGGTGACGGCTCTTCGCTGAAATACAGCAGGGCGGTGGGCACCAGCCGCTGGACGCCCTCGGTGAGCGACCAGACCGGCGTCCAGTCGGTGGGCCGCTCCTCGTCGAAGCGCGGCGGTACGTACTGCAGCCGGTCGCCGCGCGCGTTGATCCGCTCGCGGTCGGCGAACTGCCGCTCCGCGTACAGCTGGACGGCGTTGGGGTGCAGCGCCGCGGACCCCAGGGCGCGGTAGGTGCCGCGGACCACGGGCTCGTCGCCCTGCCGGGTCGCGCTGTAGCGCTCCACCGCTTCGCCCAGCGCACTGGTCCGGGCCTCTTCCTCGCTCAGCCCCTTGCCGCCGCTGAGCGAGCGCAGACCGGCGCGCAGCCCCGCCAGGGTGGGGCTGCGCATGGCGAGGTTCTCGCCCGCGACGAACGCGTCGACGAAGCCGGGGCTGCCCGGGGCCCGGCGGAGCTCGCGGACGATCCCGGTGACGGGGTCGACCAGCGGGGCGTACCGCCGCAGCATCTCGGCCGGGGCGAGCGCCCGGTGGCCGCCCAGGTCCAGTACGGCCTTGGGGCGCGAGCACGGTACGAAGGGCTCGGCGACCCGCCGGGCCACCAGTCCGGGGTCCCCGCACGCCGCGCACTGCGGCAGCCGCGCGACCGGGTGCGCGGCGCTCTGCCACCCGAGGGTGTCCAGGACGTGTACGGAGTGCTGCGCGTCATTGCGTACGCCGGCCAGCCACTTGGCGGCCTCCAGGACGGCCAGCTGCACGGTCAGCGAACGGCCCGCGGGGAGGGTGGCCTGCGGCCGGGGCGGCGGACCGGCCAGTCCCAGCGCCCGCCGCAGCGGTTCCTCCGAGTGCCGGTGACCGCGCAGCCGGGTCGCCAGGCAGTGCCAGCAGGGGCCCTCGTACGGCTGGAAGACCGGCCCCACCCAGGAGGCGGTGGAGCCGAGACCGGCGAGCAGCCACGGCCGCTTGGACTCGCGGTGCTCGGCGTCGATCTCCCGCAGCAGCGGGGAGAGGTAGTCCTCGCACAGGACGAGGGTGAGGTCGGCGTCCGCGCCCGGCTCCGCGAGGACGAGACCCGAGGCCCGGCAGGCTGCGCGGACCTCGGCCGGGTCCACGCCGCCCGGGGTGACCACCCGCAGGGTGCGCCGCGCCAGCGCGCCGTGGACCCGGCCGCCGTCGAGGCCGGCCAGGTCCCAGTAGGCCTCGGCCGCCAGGTCGGGGCGCGGGCCGTCGGGCGCGCGCAGCCGGAGCAGGCCCGAGGCGTCGAGGGCGCGCAGGGAGGCGTCCACCTCCGCCGGGGTCAGCGACGGGGCCGCGTCCCGCACGACGGCAGCCGGAGTGCGACTGCCGTCCAGGAGCGGGACCAGTACGTCGGCGGGCGGGCCGTGCAAGGCCGTGACGCCGCGGTGCGAGACGAGGTAGGCGGCTTCCCCGGGGACGAGCGTGGCGCGCAGGTGGCTCTTGAAGCCGAGCCGCGCCTCGTCCTCGCCGTCGGACGGTGCTCTGTGGTCTGTGTCCCCCATGGACATGCGTTCCCCCCGTTTCGCCTGCTACTCGAACCGTATGGGAGCCGCCGCGACGGCGGTGCCCGCGGGGACGGCGACGACGCACACGGACAGCAGCGCGGCGCCGCCGTCCCCGGACGCGTCGAGGTCCTCGATCACCAGGGCGCGGGCGGCGGAGCGCATCGTGTCCGCGGCGGACTGCTCACCGAATCGGCTGTGCGAGGCAACGGTGTTCGTCATGGTGCTTCATTCCCCCAAGGATTGAACTCGATTGATTCTCTGGTAATTCTGCACGGCGCCAGCACCCTACAGGCAGTGCCGCAATCACCGTGGAGACGTGAACTTCTCATGAACCGAGCAACGTGATTCACGGTGCCGGTTCGAGCGGAACAGGTGCCATGACCACTTCGAAACGCGCCTCCGTCAGTATCCGGGCGACCGTCGCCCCGATCTCCTCGCTGTGGCGGGCGTCCTCGCCGGGGCAGCCGAGGACCACGAGCAGGGCCTCGTGGCTGTCCGGTGCGAGCTGGTGGCCGGCCGCGTCGCAGTCGCGTTTCCCCAGCCAGGCGAGGGGTTCCAGGGGCTCGCCCGGCCGCGCGAGGCCGTACACGAGGTCGCCGGCCGGAATCGGCCGGGACTTGGTGGAGAAGGCCGGCACGATCCGCTCGCCGCCGGCGGCCCGGGTGACGACCAGGTCCAGGCCCGCATCGGACGGTGGGGCCTGGTGGAGGCCGATTCCCCCACCGTGCACCAGTGTCGCGACGGTCACGGCGTCCACGACCGCGCCATGCGACTTCCAGCCGCGCGTGGCCACGAGTTCACGCAGACGTTCACCCGCCGGGATCACCGAGGGGTATCCCAATTCGGCCAGAACTTTTCGGTATCCGTCCGGAATCGGCTGCTGATCGGCGTACCGGGAGTGTGCCTCCTCGGCCGTCAGCCCCTCGGCCGACAGCAGTGGCCGCCCGGCGTTCAGCCGCCAGACGCGAGGGTGGCGCAGCCCGAGGGAACGGGCCTCACCGGTCGTTCGGACAATCACGGATCCTCCGCAGTCAGTTCTGCCCGAAGAAATTCAGGAGTTCGGCATTCACACGGTCCGGGCGTTCCATGTAGCCGTAGTGCCCGGCATTCTCGATCTCCACGTAACGGGAGTCCGGAATGACGTCGGCTATTTCCCGGCTCAAATGCGGCGGAAGGACGAGGTCGTCGGAGAAGCCGATCACCAGACAACGCGCCCGGATCTCCCGGTAGGCGGTGAGCCGGTCCGCCGCCATTTCGACTCCGAGCTGCGCCCGGTATCCCGGTGCCGCGCTCGCCGGCGACACTTCGAACAGTTCCAGCCAGTCCTGTATCTCCTTGTCCTCGTTCAGCGTGGCCGGGGAAAGGAACTCCATCGCCCGCACGGTCGCGGCGTAGCGCGGAGGCAGGCGGACCCCGCTGTCGTGCAGTTCCCGCTCCGCGAGGTCGCGGAAGCGCCGCATGACGTCCTTGCGGCCGCGGGTCGCGATCAGCGCCGCCTCGGTCACCAGATCGGGGCGGGCCAGGCACAGCTCCTGGGTGATGTGCGCGCCGAGCGAGGTGCCGACGAAGCGGCACGGACCCAGGCCCAGGTGGTCGACCAGGGCGGCGGTGTCCGCGACCAGGTCGTCGATGGTGAATCCGTCCGCGCAGGTGTCGGTCGGCGGGATCCCGCGGTTGTTGAAGGTGACGACCTGGTACCCCGCCGCGACGAGCGCGGGGACCTGGTGCAGATGCCAGGCACGGCCGCTCGCTCCGGTCCCCATGACCATCACCACGGGTTTCCCGCGGCCGGTGACGTCATAGCCGAGGCTGATTCCGTTGATTGTGCTGACCGGCACGGCCCTGTCCTCCTCTGCACCGTGGAACCGGCTGGCTCCGGGTCGGAAATTAGTCGGCCGGATACCTGCGGACCAGGAGTTTCGGCCCTGCCTTAAATCGTTGCGCCGGGGCGTGGGGGCGGGTCACGATCGGCACGACCGAAGGGGAGACGCATGGACAATCCGTTCGACGACGACAACGGCACTTTCTACGTTCTGGTGAACGACGAGAACCAGCATTCGCTGTGGCCCGTGTTCGCCGAGGTCCCGGAGGGCTGGACCGTCGTGTTCGGCCAGGAAAGCCGCCAGGCCTGCCTGGACTACGTGGAGAAGAACTGGACCGACATGAGGCCTGCCAGCCTCATCAAGGCGATGGAGCAGACGGCCCGGGCAGCCGCCTGACCGTCGGGAACCCCCCACCCCCCACAGCGTCAGGGCGGGTGCACCGGAGAGATCCGGGGCACCCGCCCTGACGTGTTGTCCGGCCGGGACCGGACACCGGCCCCGGCCGGGACCGGACACCGGCCCCGGCCGGGGCCGGCTACTCGCCCGTGTACACCGCGTCGATCGGCCTGGTGCGCAGCGCCGAGCGGGTGGACAGGGCGATGGACAGCCAGCCCAGCACCGCGATGAACCCCGCGATGCCGAGCCAGACGGCCGGCTCCAGGTGCGGAACGGCCTGCCCGGTCATCGCCAGACTGCTGCCCACGGTGGGCGGGATGGCGATGAAGACGCCGACGGCGATCGCCGAGACCACCACGACCCAGGACTCCATGAACATCATCCGGCGGGTCTGGCGCCTGCTGGTGCCGATCAGGCGCAGCATGGCGAACTCGCGGCTGCGCGCCATGGTCGCCATCACCAGGGTGTTGACCACGGCGATCAGCACGTAGAGCAGGAGCAGCGCGTTGGCGATCAGGTTGGTCCAGGACTGCTGGGCGAACTGCCCCTGCTGCACCGCCGCGAACCGGTCCGCCTCCTGCACCTCCAGCGTGGGGGTGCGCTGGGCGAGCTCGGTCAGCGCCGCCCCCACCCGGTCGCGCTCCCCGGGGCCCGACGCCGTCACGAGCAGGGCCGAGTCGAGGCCCTGGGTGGTGTGCGCGGCCAGCAGGTCATGGGGGAGCGTGACGTCGCCGAAGCCGAGACCGTTGCCGTACACGGCCACGACCTTGAGCTTCTGCCCGGTCCCGTCGCCGAGGTTCACGTCGGCCGTGTCGCCCACGCCCAGCCCCGCCGTGCCCGCGGCCATCCAGCTGAGCGCCACGGTGTCCCCGGCCAGCTCGTCCAGACTGCCCTCGCGCACGTCCAGGTCGAGGGTACGGGCGAGCCCGCGCGGGTCGACGCCCTGGGCGCTGAAGGGCCGGGAGGTCTCCTTGTCGATCTCCACGTACGTGAGCATCACCTGGGAGCGGGCCACCGGGGTGGCGGTCGCGACACCGGGCGCGGCGCGGACGGTCCCGGTGAGGTCCCGGGACAGCCCGGTGGCGTCGCTGGTCAGGACGTAGTCCGCGACGACTCCCGTCGCCGCCTGCTGCTTGGCCGTCGCCTCGACGGTCGAGAGGGTCGACAGCTGCATCAGGGCCAGTGCGGCGCCGAGCGCGAGCGGGACGACGGCGCTGCTGAGCCGGCGCGAGTTCGCGCTGCTGTTGGCGGCGGCGAGGTAGCCGCTGACCCGGAAGCAGCGCAGCAGCGGAGCCATCACCCGCGTGGTGAGCTTCACCAGCTGCGGACCGATCAGCGCGCAGCCGAACATGAGGATCAGCAGCGAACCGGCGGCGCCCGCGATGGCCAGCTGCCCGGGGATGACCATCGGCAGGACGACCGCCGCCACGAGTCCGAGCACGATCAGCACCCGGCCCGCGATCAGCCGCGGCCGGCCCAGCTGCGGGGGCTCCGCCTGCGATTCGCGCAGCGCCTCCACCGGCTGGATCCGCGCGGTGCGGAAGGCCGCCACGTAGCCCGCCAGCCGTGCGCCCAGTACGCACAGCACGACGGCCGCGCCCGCCGGCGCCGGGTTGTAGGACAGCTCGAAGTCACCCGGCAGCACCCCGACCGCGGCGAACGCGTCGCGCAGCGCCCCGGCGATCAGGAAGCCGGGCGCGGCGCCCAGCAGGGCGCCGGCCGTGGCGACCATCAGGATCTCGCTGCCGATCAGTGAGTGGATCTGGCGGGGCGAGGCGGCGATCGCGCGCAGCATGGCCAGTTCGCGGCGGCGCTGGTGGACGGTCAGGCCGAGGGTCGAGGAGACCACGAAGATGACGACGGCGAGCGCGGTGCCGCCGAAGGACGCGGAGAGCGCCACCAGGAAGCCGCGCGACTGCCCCATGTCCAGGAACTCCAGGTCGCCGACCTGCTTGCCCGTGTACACGGCAACCGCCTCGGGGGAGCCGGCGAGCGCCTTCCCGATCCGGGCGGCCAGCGCGTCCGCGTCCGTGCCCGGCTCGGCGAGCACCCCGATCGCCGTGAGCCGGTCCGGGCGCTGCGACAGCTGAGCCGCCCGGTCGTCGGTGAAGAAGGCCGCCGACTGCCTGTCCAGGCCGCCCGGGGGCTGCGCGGCGAGGCCGGAGATCCGGTACGAGGCGGGCGTGGTGCCCACCGACAGCCGCACCGTGTCGCCGGTCTTCACCCCGGCCCGCCGGGCGACGGCGGAGTCCAGGACGACGTCCTCGGCGGCGCGCGGCTCGTGCCCCTCGGCCAGCGGGAACGGTCCGAGGGCCGCCGAGGCCCAGCCGTGCCCGAACAGCGGGTGGCCGAGGGCCACCGTGTCGCCCTGCGGACCGGTGACGCTCATCTCCACGGTGCGGTCGCCGACCACCGAACGGACGCCGGGGACCTTCGCGATCTCGTCGGCCAGGCCGGCGGGCAGCGTGACGCGCTCGGCGAAGTGCGGGTCGAAGTTCTCCTTGACGGCCTTGGTCTGGTTGCCGCCGACCATCACCGCGGCGCCGGCGTAGCGTTCCGGTGAAACCCCGGACAGCAGCCCGGACATGAGCAGGACGCCACAGGCGGTCACGACCGCCGAGCCGCAGAAGACGGCGATGAACGCCGCGATGAAACCGCCCTTGCGGTTCTTGATGGTGCTCCACGCGATGTCGAACATGTACGGCCGCCCTACCAGTTGCCGAGGTGTGTCATGCGGTCGGCCACCTGGTCGGGGGTCGGCCGCTGCAACTGCCCCGCCAGCCGGCCGTCCGCCAGGAAGACCACCGAGTCGGCGAACGACGCCGCCACCGGGTCGTGGGTCACCATCACCACGGTCTGCCCCGTCTCGTCGACGATCTGCCGGAACAGGCGCAGGACCTCCTGGCCGCTCCGGGTGTCCAGGGCGCCCGTCGGCTCGTCAGCGAGCACCGCGTCGGGCCGGGTCACCAGCGCGCGGGCGATGGCCACCCGCTGCTGCTGGCCGCCGGAGAGCTGGTTGGGCCGCCGGTCGGCGTACTGGAGCATGCCGACGCGCTCCAGGATCTCGCGCAGCCAGGCCTCGTCCACCGCCGTGTTGGACAGCCGCGGTACCAGCGTCACGTTCTGCCGCACCGTCAGCGCCGACATCAGGTTGTACGCCTGGAACACGTAGCCGATCCGCTCACGGCGCACGGCCGTCAGCGCGGATTCCTTCAGGCCGCCCAACTCGGTTTCGCCGAGGTAGACATGGCCGGAGGACGGGCGGTCGAGACCGGCCAGGCAGTGCAGGAACGTGCTCTTGCCCGAGCCGGACGGGCCCATGACGGCGGTGAAGGAACCGCGTGGCACGTCGAACGAGACGTCGTCCAGGGCGGTGACGGCGCCCGTCCCCTCGCCGTAGATCTTGCTCACCGAGTCCAGCCGCATGGCGGCGGCCGTTCCCTGGATCTGCTCCGTGGCCGTCGTCGACCGGCGCCAAACCGATGTCATATTTCTCGCCCTCCCGTTCGTCAGCCGCATCAGACTATGGGAAGAGATGATGGGCGACGAACCCCCAGAATCCCGTAATGAAGGTGGAGCCAGCTACACCATGGCCGGTTCCGTTCGGTCCACTGCGCGCGGCCCCCTTTCCACCTGGCCGTTTAACTCCAGGCTTTAGCTCTTTGGCCCTGGCATAGGGGCATCACTACGCTGGCCGTTATTCATTGACCTGGGTGGACTTGATGACGGAATCCGCTGACTCTTCCAATGGGCTGCCCGCGCACGGCGAAGTGGCCGATCTGCTGGAAACACTCGCCCGTGAATACCTCGTACCCGGTGTGCAATTCGCCGTCTACGACCGCGGTGAGATCACGACCTTCACGTACGGAGAAGAGACCCACGGTTCGGGCCGGCCGGTGACGGCCGACACCGTCTTCCCGTGGGGATCGGTGACGAAGTCCGCGACCGCGCTGCTGCTCGCCCAGCTCGTCAGCGACGGCGACGTGGAGCTGGACGAGCCGGTCGGGCCGCTGCTGCCGGAACTCGCGCGGACACCCGCCGGCCCCCTGTACACGGCCACGCTGCGCGGGCTGCTCAGCCACACCGCCGGGCTGCCGGACATGCCGCCCGTCGAGGACGACCTGTCCCTGCGCGACTGTGTGGCCGCGTCGGCCGGAGCGGCCGCGCTGTGCGAGCCCGGGCTGCTGTTCTCGTACTCCAATCTCGGCTACGTCCTGGCCGGCCGGATCCTCGAGTCCGTCACCGGAGTGACCTGGTGGGAGGCGGTACGGGACTTCGCACTGACCCCGCTCGGCGTGGCGGCCGGGTTCCTCGGCGCCACCGCCCCGGGGCCCGTCGCGGGCCAGCACGCCGTGCACCTGCCGACCGGATCGGTGCACGTGGTCGACGAACCGGGACTGCCCAAGGCCCTCGTGCCGGCCGGGGCGCTGACCTCCAGCGCCGCCGGCCTGCTGCGCTACGCCGCGGTGCACCTCGCGGCGGACACCGCCGTGCTGGAACCGGACATGCTCGCGGAACTGCGCACCCCGGTGCCCGGCTCGGCGGCCTTCGGGCTGGCCGACGGCTGGGGCCTGGGACTCGCCGTCCACACCGACGGCGGGGGGCGGCGCTGGCTGGGCCACGACGGCAACACCGGAGGGGCGAGCTGCGCGCTGCGCATGGACCCCGAGCGGCGGATCGCCGTCGCCCTGATGGCGAACGCCACCTCCGGCCGGCAGATGGGAAATGCCTTCTTCGAGGCGCTGGCGGCAAAGGGCTGGGACATCGGCCGCCATCGTCGGCCCGAACTCGGCGACCCGCTTTCCGGTGAGGCGCTGAACGCGGTCGCCGACGAAGTGTGCGGGGACTACCGGGCGGGCGCGGACCTTCACACCGTGCGCCGCTCCGGAAACGGAGAACTGCTCCTGGAGCGGGGCGGACTCGTGCCGGTCCGGCTGGAAATCCACCCGGGCCTGGAATTCCGTTTGAAAAGCGGTACCGCCGACGGCGGGCACGGCAGTGACGAATCAAATGACCTGTACCGATTCGTGCGGGACTCCCGTACCGGGCAGGTCGGCGGCATGTACATGAGCGGTGGACGGCTCCAAATGCGCGAGGGAATCGGCCTGATCGGCTGATTTCTCCCCTCCGGGTTCCGGCGCGTATGTCATGTGCGCGTGCGCGGGTTGTCTTTCGTTCGTCTGGATGGTTGTTGTTTCGATGCATGGGGGAGTGGTTCGGGTGCTGGGGTCGTGGGCTTCGCAGGGTGGCGGCTTCGGGAATGCGGTGCTTCCCGAGGTGTTCGGCGAGTGGGTGGCGCGGACGCCTGAGGCGCCCGCCGTGGTGTGTGCCGGCGAGCGGGTGTCCTATGCGGAGCTCGACGCCCGGGCGAACCGGCTCGCGCACGCGTTGCTCGGGCGGGGCGTCGTGCCCGGATCCCGGGTGGGTGTCTGCCTGCCGCGTGGTGTGGAGCCGGTCGTGGCGGTGCTCGCCGTCCTGAAGGCCGGCGCGGCGGCCGTGCCGCTGGACCCCGAATACCCCGTGGAACGACTGCAGTTCATGGTGGACGACTCGGAAGCGGCGGTGGTGCTGGCCGCGGCCGGGACGGGCCGGGTGGCCGCCGCCGCGGGCGGCCGGGTGGTGCTCTGGGAGGACCTGGACCTGGACACCCGGCCGGGGACGGCGCCGGTGGTGGGGGTGTTTCCGCAGAGTGCGGCGTATGTGTTCTACACGTCGGGTTCGACGGGGCGTCCGAAGGGTGTGGTGCTGCCGCATGAGGGTTTTGTGCGGGTGGTGCGTGATCCGAATTTCGGGTTGGGTCCGGATGATGTGGTTTCGCAGTTGAGCACGTTGTCTTTTGATGCGGGTGCGTTGGAGATGTGGAATGCGCTGCTGAATGGTGCGGTGCTGGCTGTTTCCGTTGAGCGGATGCTGTCGGTGGATGAGCTGGGTGCGTTTGTGCGGGCGCACGGGGTGAGTGTGCTGTGGCTGACGGCGGGGTTGTTCCACGAGGTCGTGGATGCGGATGTGTCGGTGTTCTCGGGTGTGCGGGTGGTGATGTCGGGTGGTGACGCGTTGTCGCCGGGGCATTGCCGCAGGGTGCTGGACGGGGTTCCGGGTGTGCGGCTGGTGAATGCGTACGGGCCGACGGAGGTGTCGGTCACGGCGTCTTCGCATGTCATTGACGGTCCGGTGCTGTTGGGTGGTCCGGCGCCGGATACGCGGCTTCGGGTGCTGGATGGTGGGCTGCGGCCGGTGGGTGTGGGTGTCGAGGGTGAGTTGTATGTGTCGGGTATTGGTCTGGCGCACGGGTATGGGGGGCGGGCCGGTCTGACGGCGGGCCGGTTCGTGGCTGCGCCGGGTGGTTCGGGTGAGCGCATGTACCGCACGGGTGATGTGGTGCGGTGGGTGTCCGAGGGTGTGCTGGAGTTCGTGGGCCGGGCGGATGACCAGGTCAAGGTGCGTGGTTTCCGGGTGGAGTTGGGTGAGGTGGAGGAGGCGCTGGCGGCGCATCCTTCGGTGTCGCGGGCGGTTGCGGTGGTGCGGGCGGATGCGCGGGGTGTGAAGCGGCTGGTCGCGTATGCGGTCGGTGAGGGTGTGGGGGCGGGGGAGCTGCGGGAGTTCCTGGCGTCCTCGTTGCCGGAGTTCATGGTTCCGGCGGTGTGTGTGGTGGTGGACGTGCTGCCGTTGACGGCGAACGGGAAGGTGGATCGCAAGGCGTTGCCGGAGCCGGATCTGTCTGATCTCGCGGAGGTGTATGTCGCTCCGCGTGATGCGCGTGAGGAGGTCGTGGCCGGGGTCTTCGCGGAGGTTCTGGGGCTGGAGCGGGTGGGTGTCCACGATCATTTCTTCCGGCTGGGCGGTGACTCCATCCGCGCCGTCCAGGCCGCCTCACGACTGCGCCGCGCGGGCCTGGAGGCCCCGGTCCGGGACCTGTTCGACCGTCCCACCGCGGCCGCTCTCGCCGCCGGGATCACCACCGTTGCCGCCCCGCCGCTGACCCCCGCCGTGCGCGGCACCGACCTGCCCGTGTCCTTCCCGCTGTCCTTCGCGCAGGCCCGCGTGTGGCTTGCCGCCGAGATCGACCCGGAGGGCACCGAGTACAACACCGGCGGCGCGGTGCGCCTGCGCGGTGACCTCGACGTCCCCGCCCTCGAAGCCGCCCTCGGCGAGCTCGTCGCCCGCCACGAGTCCCTGCGCACCACCTTCGCCACCGTCGACGGCCAGGGCGTCCAGATCGTCCGCCCCGCCGCGCCCGTGCGGCTGAGCGCCGCCGAGTGTGCGCCCGAGGACATCGACCGCGTCGTCCGCGCCCACCACACAGTCCCCTTCGACCTGAGCACGGGACCGCTGCTGCGTCCGCTGCTCCTCCGGGTGGCAGCCGACGACCACCTCCTGGTGTTGTCGATGCACCACATCGTCACCGACGGCTGGTCGATGGGTGTCCTGCTGCGCGAGCTCGGCGAGCTGTACGCCGGCCGACCGCTCGCCGAACTCCCCCTCCAGTACGCCGACTACGCCGTCTGGCAGCGCAGGACGCTCACCCGTCCGGTCCTCGACGAGGGCCTGGCCTACTGGCGCGAGCAGCTCGCCGGCGCGCCCGTCCTCGACCTCCCCACCGACCGCCCCCGCCCCGCCGTCCGCACGTCGGCAGGTGCCACCCGCCGCTTCGGCATACCGGCCGACCGGCTGGCCCGCTTCACCCGCATGTGCGAGCAGCAGGGCGTCACCCTGTTCATGGGCCTGGTCGCGGCGGTCCAGCTGGTGCTGTCCCGCCACAGCGGTCAGCGGGACGTCGTGGTCGGCACCGCCGACTCCGGGCGCGGGCACTGGGAACTGGAGGACCAGGTCGGCTTCTTCGTCAACACCCTCGCCCTGCGCACCCGCGTGGACGAGGACGCCACCGGCGCCGCGCTGCTGGCGTCTGTACGGGAGACCGTCCTCGACGCCTTCGCGCACGCGGCCGTCCCCTTCGACCGCGTGGTCGACGCCGTCGTCACCGAACGGGACCCCTCCCGCACCCCCCTCGTCCAGGCCATGGTGCTGCTCCAGAGCATGCCCGGCGGGCTCGGCGACTCCGGGGGCCTGCGGTGGAGCGAACACCCCCTGGACATCGAGTCCGCCCAGTTCGACCTGCTGGTCGCCTTCGAGGAGAACGGCGGCGGGTTCGGCGGCCTGATCAACTACAACACCGACCTCTTCGACGGGGCCACCGTCGACCGCATCGCGGACCACGTGGTCACGGCACTCACCGAGCTCGGCGCGCCGGCCGCGGCGCAGCTGCCCCTGGCGGCGGCCGTGCCGACGCTGACCGCCGACGAGCGTACGCAGATCCTCGACGAGTGGAACGCCTCGGACGAGCAGGCGCCCGCGCTCACGATCGCGGGTCTGTTCGAGGCACGGGCGGCCCGCGACCCGCAGCGGACCGCGGTCGTCGACGGCGAACTCACCCTCACCTACGCCGAGCTGGGGGACCGCGCCGACCGGCTCGCCCGCACCCTGCGCGCCCACGGGGTGCACACCGACGTGGCGGTCGGCGTCTGCCTGCCGCGCGGGGTGCGCTGGCTGACCGCGCTGCTCGCCGTCGCCAAGGCGGGCGGCGTCTACGTGCCGCTCGACCCGCAGTACCCGGCCGACCGGCTCGCCTTCATGACCGCCGACGCGGGGATGGCGCTGGTCCTCAGCGACACGGAGACGCTGGACCTCGTACCGGACGTCGCGGTTCCGGTCCTGCGCGTGGACGCGGCCCTGGACGCGGCCCTGGACGGGGACGGGGACGGGGACGGTGAGCGCGGGATCCGGCTCGTGGACGCGGCGGAGCTGCCCGCCGCGGCTTCGCTCGACGCCGGTGCCTACATGATCTACACCTCCGGCTCCACCGGCCGCCCCAAGGGCGTGCTGGTCCCGCACCGCAACGTGGCCGGCATGGCCGTCGCCCACCAGCGGGCGCTGGGCCTGACCACCGGGTCCCGGCTGCTCCAGGCGGTCTCGCCCAACTTCGATGTCGCGATGGCCGATGTGCTGGCCGCCTGGTACGCGGGCGCCACCCTGGTCCTGCCCGAGCCCGGCCCGCTGGCGGGCGAGGCGCTCGGTCGGGTGCTGCGCGATCAGCGGATCACCCACCTGGAGATCCCGCCCGCGGCCCTGCAGAGCGTGCCGGACACGGACCTGCCCGAGTTGCGCGGCCTGCTGGTCGGCGGCGAGGCCATGTCGGCGGAGTTCATCTCCCGCTGGGCGCCGGGCCGGGTGCTGCGCAATGTCTACGGCCCGACCGAGACCACGGTCACGGTCACCGCCGGCGACCCCGTGGACGAATACGGCGCTGACGGCGTCCCCATCGGCCGGCCGGTCGCGGGCGCCCGACTGTACGTACTGGACGCGTGGCTGCGGCCGGTGCCGGCCGGGGTCGCCGGTGAGCTCTACATCGCCGGGCCGGGGGTGGCACGCGGCTACGTACGACGCTTCGGGCTGACGGCGGAGCGGTTCGTCGCGTCGCCGTTCGGCGGCTCCGGGGAGCGGATGTACCGGACCGGTGACGTGGTGCGGTGGCTGGCCGACGGGCAGCTGGAGTTCGTGGGCCGCACCGACCATCAGGTCAAGGTGCGTGGTTTCCGGATCGAGATCGGTGAGATCGAGTCGGCGCTGGCCGCGCACCCGGACGTCACGCAGGCCGTGGTCGCGGTGCGCGAGGCCCGGCCGGGAGTGAAGCGACTGGTCGGCTACGTGGTGGGCGACCGGGTCGATCACGCGGGGCTGCGTGAGTTCGTGGCCAAGTCGCTGCCGGACTACATGGTTCCGACGGCGTTCGTGGTCGTGGGTACGTTCCCGCTGACGGCGAACGGGAAGGTG